>DASUIO010000137.1:0-13730 GCA_036279755.1 Polaromonas sp.
GGGGATGGGCAAGAGCCTGCTGCTAAAGTCGGGTCATGCAGTTCATCACACATCTGCCAGGAAGCAGTGCTCTGGTACTCGACTCTCCTCACAGCGGAACCACTTATCCGCCAGATTTTTTGTATGCGTGTGAGATGACGGTACTGCGCAGCGCCGAAGACACGCATGTCGAAAAACTTTACGAGTTTGCCCCTGTATTGGGCGTGCACTGGATCGAAGCGCATTTTCCACGCAGCTACCTCGACGCCAACCGCAATATCACCGAGATCGACGTCTCGCTGTTGGACGCACCGTGGCCCGACCCGGTGGAAACGGACCCCCAAATACTTTCCAAGGTTCGCCTCGGCAAGGGGCTGATCTGGCGCGCCACCGACGAGGGCGTGCCGATTTACGGGCGCAATCTGGGTGTGGCCGAGGTGCAGGCGCGCATCGAACAGTGCTGGAAGCCTTACCATGCTGCAGTGGCGCAGGCGATTGATGCGGCGTACCGGCAGCACGGCTACAGCATCCATGTCAACTGCCATTCGATGCCCGCTATTGCGTCAAGCTGCGCCACCGATTTCCCGGGCGAGGCGCACGCGGACTTTGTGATCGGCGACCGCGACGGCAGCACGGCCAGTGCGGCATTGTCCAGGCTGGTGTGCCAGCATCTTGTCGCACGGGGCTACAGCGTGTCTTACAACCACCCCTACAAGGGCGTGGAGCTGGTGCGCCGCTACGGCAACCCAGCGCAGCATCGGCATAGCCTGCAGCTGGAGGTCAACCGCAAGCTCTACATGAGCGAGGAGACGCGGGAACTCACGCCGGGATTTGAGCCGCTCAAGACCACCCTGCGCTCACTGGTCGATGTACTGCTGAAAACAGATCCCCGGGGACTTTGAATTTTCCGGGGGGCGGTGGAAAGTTGCGATTGAAAGTTTTTGAGGGTGCCTGAATGGATCAGATCGATTGCGTAGTGGTTGGTGCGGGCGTGGTGGGGCTGGCGGTGGCGCGTGCCTTGGCCTTGCAGGGCAGGGAGGTGATGGTATTGGAAGCGGCTGAGGCAATTGGCACCGGCACCAGTTCGCGCAACAGCGAGGTCATTCATGCGGGCATTTACTACCCGCAAGGCTCGCTCAAGGCCCGTCTGTGTGTGGAGGGCAAAGACATGCTGTACGGCTACTGCGCCGAGCGCGGCATTGGCCACAGCCGCTGCGGCAAGCTGATGGTGGCCACCAACGACGCACAGCTGGCGCAGTTGCAAGGCATTGTGGCCAAGGCGGCGGCCAATGGCGTGCAGGACTTGATGCTGCTCACGCGCGAGCAGGCCAGGGCGCTGGAGCCGCAACTTGAATGCGTGGCCGCGCTGCATTCACCCAGCACAGGCATTGTGGACAGCCATTCCTTGATGCTGGCGCTGCAGGGTGATCTGGAGAATGCCGCTGGTCTTGTGGTGTTTAATTCGCCGCTAGCCAAAGCAGAATGTGCAGATGTCGCTATTATATTAATAGCAGGAGACGGCACGGAGTTGCAAGCCAAAACCGTGATCAATGCGGCAGGCCTGCATGCCCAAGCCCTGGCCAGGCGTTTTGCGGGACTGGCTGAGCACTTTGTTCCGCCCAGTTATTACGCCAAAGGCAATTACTTCACCCTTTCTAGCCGCTCGCCGTTTGCCCGGCTTATCTATCCCGTGCCCGAGGCTGCTGGCCTGGGCGTCCATCTCACCATTGATTTGGGTGGGCAGGCCAAGTTTGGCCCTGATGTGCAGTGGGTCAGTTCGCCTGACGACCTGGTGGTGGACCCGGCGCGCGGCGATGCGTTTTATGCGGAGGTGCGCAAATATTGGCCTGCGCTGCAAGACGGCGCCCTGATTCCCGGTTACGCCGGCATCCGCCCCAAAATTCAGGCGCCTGGCGAGCCGAGCAGTGACTTTTTGATTCAGGGCCCGGCCACGCATGGCGTGGCCGGGTTGGTTAATCTTTTTGGCATTGAATCGCCGGGCCTGACCAGTGCGCTGGCCATCGGCGAGTACGTTTCCCGGCTGCTATAAAAACCCGATCAAGAGCTGTTATTGCGCGGCCCAGCCGCCATCCATGTTCCACGCAGCGCCGCGCACATTGTTGCCCGCAGGGGAGCAGAAAAACACCGCCAGCGCACCCAGCTCTTCCGGCGTGGTGAATTGCAGGGAAGGTTCTTTTTCACCCAGCAGTTGCTGTATGACCGCTTCATTAGAGATGCCACCCGCCGCGACTTTTGCATCCACCTGTTTTTGTACCATGGGAGTCAGTACCCAGCCCGGGCAGATGGCATTGCAGGTGACTCCCGTGGTCGCGTTTTCCAGCGCGGTGACTTTGGTCAAGCCAACAATGCCGTGCTTGGCGGCCACATAAGCTGATTTTTCTGCAGAGGCCACCAGGCCGTGAACTGACGCGATGTTGATGATGCGGCCCCAGCCTTTTCCGTTGTTGGCGGCCTGCATGGCGGGCAGCGCCAGGCGTGTGGCATGAAAGGCGCTGCTCAGGTTGATGGCGATCACGGCGTCCCATTTTTCAATCGGAAAATTTTCGATTCTGGCCACATGCTGGATGCCCGCGTTGTTGACCAGAATATCGACCCGGCCAAACTGGGCGGCGGCAAACTTCATCATGTCTTCAATGTCGGCGGGCTTGCTCATGTCAGCGCCGTGGTAAGCCACTTTGACGCCCAGCGCTGCAATCGCAGCCTTGGGTCCGTCCACATCGCCAAAGCCATTGAGGACGATGTTGGCACCCTGAGCCGCCAGGGATTTGGCGATACCCAGACCGATACCACTGGTGGAGCCGGTGACGAGCGCTGTTTTGCCTTTGAGCATGAGGATTCTCCGGATGATTTACGATAGTTGCAGCGCACTGCGGATCGTGCGCCACAAAAGATTTTTCTGAAACCATTATCAAGCCTTTTATTCGGACTGCCTGCCATGACTGAACCTACGCTGAACTACGTCACCTGCCCCGACGCTGCAGGCGGGCATCGAATGGCCTATTGGCAGTGGGGCCAGCCGGATAGCGGACATGTGGTGGTGTGTGTGCATGGTCTAACCCGCCAAGGTCGCGATTTTGACGTGCTGGCGCAGGCTTTATGTGTGCAGGCTTCGGAGCAGCCGGGTGGTATTCGCGTGGTCTGTCCCGATGTGGTGGGCCGCGGCGAAAGTGACTGGCTGAAAGACCCCATGGGCTATCAGGTGCCAAGCTATGTCGCTGACATGCTGGTGTTGCTGGCCCATCTGCACGCCAAGACGCCGATGACGGCGCTGGACTGGATCGGTACCAGCATGGGCGGGTTGATGGGCATGGCGGTCTGCGGTTTCCCGGATTTGCCACTGCCTGTGCCGGTGCGCCGGCTGGTGATGAACGATGTCGGGCCTACCCTTCAGTGGCGGGCGATTGTGCGGATTGGCGCTTACTTGGGGGAGGCGGGGCATTTCAGCACCGTGCAAGACGCGAGCGACGCCATGTGGGCAGTTTCCCAAGGCTTTGGACCTCACACCCCGAAACAATGGCTGGCGTTGTCGCGTCCCATGGTCAAGCCTGTGTCAGCCGCGGCTGACAGCAAGTGGCGACTGCATTACGACCCGGCGATTGCGGTGCCGTTCAAACTGGCTAACCAGGAGTCCGCGCAGCAAGACGAAGCCACACTCTGGCAGCTTTACGACAACATCAAGGCTGAGACGCTGGTGATGCGCGGTGTGCTTTCGGATTTGCTGAGCCCCGAGACGGCCCACGCCATGACTGAGCGCGGTCCGCATGCCCGGGTGGTGGAGTTTGAAGGTATCGGGCATGCGCCTACGCTGATTGCGAAAGATCAGCTCGCTGTTGTGACAGGTTTTTTGCTGGGTTGATTCCGGGTAACTATTTGACTGAGTTTTCATGAAAAACAAGGGTGTTGGGCCGCACGGCCAAGGCGATGCAGGCGGGCCAGCTGCCCCCATGGCCTCTCAAGGGACTACGGCCACCATCGTGACGGCCACCGCCGACAGCCTGCCGGACCAGCCGCATGTTTTGGCGCGGGCGCGCGCTTTTGCCGAACCGCTGATTGCCAGCGAAACGCTGGACACTGGCGAAAACATCCTGGTCCATGCCGATGCGGTGGCAGCCATTCTCAAGTCGATTGGCGGTTCGGAAGCCATGCAGGCCGCCACCTATCTGGTGTATTCGTGCCCGCACCTGAGCAAGCCCCAGGAAGTGATCACCAAGGTTTTCGGTGCCAACTATGCCGCGCTGGCGGTGGAAACCACCAAGCTGGTGCAGGTGCAGCGTCAGGCGCGCACCGCAGACGCCAAAGCGCAGTTGCTGGACGATCCCGCGGCGCAGACGGAGAACGTGCGCAAGATGCTGCTGGCGTTTTCGCGGGATTTGCGGGTGGTCATGCTGCGGCTGGCCTCGCGCCTGCAGACTTTGCGTTATTACGCCGCGACCAGGCAGGCCGCTCCGGCAGCGGTGGCCCACGAATCGCTTCATGTGTTTTCGCCGCTCGCCAACCGCTTGGGGATCGGGCAGATCAAATGGGAAATGGAAGACCTGGCCTTCCGCTTTCTTGAGCCCGATACCTATAGGCAAACGGCCCGCTGGCTCGATGAAAAACGCGTGGAACGCGAGAGCTTCATGGATGCTTTGCGTGCGCAGCTGGAACGCGAGCTGAACCAGAACGGCATTGCCGCGCTGGTGCAGGGCAGGCCCAAGCATATTTACAGCATAGTCAAGAAAATGCGCGGCAAGTCGCTTGACTTTGATCAGGTGTTTGACATCCGAGCCTTGCGCGTGATCGCCGCTGATGTCAACGGCTGCTATGCGGCACTGGGGTTTGTGCATTCGCGCTTTACACCCATAGAGGGCGAGTTTGACGACTACATCGCCAAGCCCAAATCCAACGGCTACCAGTCCTTGCACACGGTGGTGCGCGATGAAGCGGGTCGGGCGATCGAAATCCAGATACGTACGCAAGCCATGCACGACCATGCTGAAAACGGCGTGGCGGCGCACTGGGCTTACAAGGAGGCGGGCATCAAAGGCTACGGCGGGGTGTCGGCCAGCAGCGAATACGACGCCAAAATTGCCGTACTGCGGCAATTGCTGGCCTGGGAGCGCGACCTGTCGGGTCCGGCTGCACAGCGTGCGCGCGACGCCAATCAGGGCTTGTTTGAAGACCGCATTTACGTGCTGACGCCCGATGCCGCCATTGTGGAACTGCCCCAAGGCGCCACGACCGTGGATTTTGCCTACAGTGTCCATACCAACCTGGGCCACCGCTGCCGAGGCGCGCGTCTTGACGGTGTCATGGTGCCGCTCAATACGCCGCTGCAAAACGGCCAGACGGTGGAGGTGATCACGGTCAAGGAGGGTGGGCCATCACGCGACTGGCTCAATCCCGAGCTGGGCTTCCTGTCCAGCCACCGTGCCAAATCAAAAGTGCGTGCGTGGTTCAACGCATTGGCCATGGAGCAAACTGTGGCGAAGGGTCGGGAAGCGGTTGAAAAGCTGCTCCAGCGCGAAGGCAAAACCGCCATGAAGCTGAACGACCTGGCGCTTCAACTGGGTTTCAAGACGGCGGACGACCTGTTTGAAGTTGTGGGCAAAGACGAGCTGTCCCTGCGCACCATTGAAAACATGCTGAGGCCGACGGAGCCCGTGTCGCCGCAGGACGAGTACGTGTTGGCCAAAAAAACACGTCAAACCGATAAGTCCAGCCAGCATGGCAAGGGCCATGTGCTCGTGGTGGGCCTCGATTCCCTGTTAACCCAGCTGGCCAAGTGCTGCAAACCCGCGCCGCCTGATGCGATCCTCGGCTTTGTGACCAAAGGCAAGGGTGTGAGTATTCATCGAAGCGACTGTAGTAATTTCCGCAATATGGCCAGTGGTAGCCCTGACCGTGTGATTGAGGTGGCGTGGACCTCGCCCAAAACGCCCGACGGCTCGGTTTATCCGGTGGATGTGGCGGTGGAAGCCGCCGACCGGCAAGGGCTGCTGCGCGATATTTCCGAGGTGTTTACCAAGGAGAAAATGAACGTGATCGGTGTGCAAACACAGTCGGTCAAGGACAACCGGGGCGGCACGGCATGGATGACATTCACCGTGGAGGTCGCACAGTCGGGCCGACTCAATCAGGTGTTGGGCGCCGTGGCCGAGGTGCCCGGGGTACGAACAGCCCGAAGACGCTGAAGGCAATGCATTTATTTTTAGTGATTTTTTAGAGCAGGGCAAGACCAGCGGTTTGCCCTGCTACAATCGTGGCTTCGAACAGTCCTTAGGCGCGTAGCTCAGCTGGTTAGAGCACCACCTTGACATGGTGGGGGTCGTTGGTTCGAGTCCAATCGCGCCTACCAATTCCTTTAAACTGGTTCCCTGTCCGGAGTGCTTCCAATTTTGGTGCAGTCCGTCTATGCAGGGTAAACCAAGGGAATTGAGTACATCCAAACTCCTAGAATGTATCGAACTTCTGCGATTTTGCGCAGTCCGTCATTCAGAGGAGAAATTAGTGCAAAAAAGCAAATCCACCAACCGTAAATCCGGTGTGCCGCCTTCACAAGGCAATGCCTCTGTGGACGATATTCCCGGTGCGAAAAGCAGCAGGGCTGATGCTGGCAAGACTGCTGCAAGGCCCCGTGTCATCAAGAAGTATCCGAACCGGCGGCTCTACGATACCGAAACTTCGACCTACATCACACTCACCGACGTTCAGCAATTGGTGATGGGCAGCGAGCCGTTTGTCGTGCGTGATGCCAAAACCAACGAAGACCTTACGCGCAGCATCCTCCTGCAGATCATTCTTGAGGAAGAGACGGCCGGAGCCCCCATGTTCACCGAAGCGGTGCTGGCCAACATCATCCGTTTTTACGGTAACGCGATGCAGAGCTTCATGGGGGATTACCTTGAGAAAAATGTCCAGACGTTCATGGATCTGCAGGTCAAAATGGCTGAGCAATCGAAGGGAATGAGCCCTGAAATGTGGGCGCAGTTCATGAACGCAAAGTCGCCCATGATGCAAGGCATGATGGGCAACTATGTGGAGCAGTCCAAAAATGTTTTTACGCAGATGCAGGAGCAAATGCAGAAGCAAAGTGAACAAATGCTGTCGGCTTTTGGGCTAAAGCGCTGACTTTGAACGTGCTGATCAAAGCCCATTCAGGGCCTGGCCGTTCGTGGGCCTGCCTGCTCTGAGACAATAGCGACTATGAGCGAAGTTCTTTTCCCGATCCCATCTCCCAGTGTCAAGCCGGCCCCGCGTGTCGGATTTGTCAGCTTGGGTTGCCCCAAGGCACTGACCGATTCCGAGTTGATCCTCACGCGATTGAGTGCCGAGGGCTACCAGACCTCCAAAACTTTCGAGGGTGCGGATCTGGTGATCGTCAACACCTGCGGCTTCATTGACGATGCCGTCAAGGAAAGCCTGGACACTATCGGCGAAGCGCTCGCTGAAAATGGCAAGGTTATCGTCACCGGCTGTCTGGGTGCCAAGACGGGTGACGGCGGCGGCAATCTGGTGCGCCAGATGCACCCCCGTGTGCTGGCAGTGACCGGCCCGCATGCCACGCAAGAGGTCATGGACGCTGTACACCTGAATCTGCCCAAGCCGCACGACCCGTTTATTGACTTGGTGCCCAATGCCTTTGGTATTGCCGGTATCAAGCTCACGCCCAGACACTATGCCTACCTGAAGATCAGTGAAGGCTGCAACCATCGCTGCACTTTTTGCATCATTCCGTCCATGCGCGGCGATCTGGTGTCGCGGCCTATTGGCGATGTGCTCAACGAAGCGCGTGCCTTGTTTGAAGGTGGCGTGAAGGAATTGCTGGTGATCAGCCAGGACACCTCTGCCTATGGTGTGGATGTGAAATACCGCACGGGCTTTTGGGACGGCAAACCGGTCAAGACCCGCATGCTGGAGTTGGTCCAGGCGCTCGGGGACATCGCCGGGCCTTATGGGGCGTGGGTTCGCCTGCACTATGTCTATCCGTATCCAAGTGTTGACGACGTGCTGCCCCTGATGGCCACAGGCAAGGTATTGCCTTATCTGGACGTGCCTTTACAGCACAGCCACCCGGATGTACTCAAACGCATGAAGCGACCAGCCAGCGGTGAGAAAAACCTGGAGCGCATTGCGCGCTGGCGTGAGCTCTGCCCTCAGATCGTCATTCGCAGCACCTTTATTGCCGGCTTCCCGGGCGAAACCGAAGCTGAATTTGAGCATCTGCTTGATTTCATGCGTGAGGCCAAAATTGACCGCGCGGGTTGCTTTGCCTATAGCGCGGTGGAGGGCGCTACCGCCAATGACATTCCCGGCATGCTTCCGCTGGAAGTGCGCGAAGAGCGGCGAGCGCGTTTCATGGCTGTGGCTGAAGCGGTCTCAAACCAGAAGCTGCAGCAGCGCGTGGGCGCCACCATGCAGGTCTTGGTGGACTCGGCACCGGCGCTGGGCCGAAAGGGCGGTGTAGGCCGCTCTTATGCCGATGCCCCTGAAATTGATGGCGTGGTCAAGCTGCTGCCGCCCGAGAAATTCAGCAAAACGCTGAAGGTAGGCGAGTTCACCAAGGCTCGCATTGTCGGAACTCAGGGCCATGACCTGGTTGCCGTGCCGGTCTGACTATTTTCAAGGCGTTCCGGTGCTTTGCCTGTCCCTGCGACGGTATGGGCGGTGCTACTTATACTGAAAGTAGACAAGTTTGTTGAGGGGAATTTGTCTGGGCTGGGAGCCCGCTCGCAAGTCCGGAAAGCAAAAAGGCCACTGTTTGGCAGTGGCCTTCATTTCGCTTCACTTCAATAGCTTGAGTAATTTTGGTGCCCGGGAGAGAACTCGAATCTCCACATCTTGCGATACACGGACCTGAACCGTGCGCGTCTACCAATTCCGCCACCCGGGCACAGCAAGCAGTGTACCATTGCCTCAAGGTCTTGGCGGGTCACACCCCTGAAATATTTCCTTCTTTTTGTGGAAATTCGATGCTTCAGAACTGCAAAAGCCGCCGGCAAGCAGAAAGCCGCACAAACTTGTGCAAGTACAGGGCTTCCAGCAGCTTCGAGACGCTGGTTTTTCATTGATCGCGGCTAGTATCTGGTTTAGAAACTAATACAAAAACTCACCGATACCTGGCCAATTTCATTATTCAAGTCCGTGGTTCAGCAGTTTGTTGATAGCGGCATCTCACGAAAGAGAATTATTATCAAAACAACTCATCAAACCCCCGGCGCATCGTCCGGACTCCTCGCTGAATTCGAGGGCACTGTTTCCGGCCATCGCGAAGGCCATGGTTTTGTTCTGCGCGACGACGGCGAGGCTGACATTTACCTGCCGCCTAACGAGATGCGCGCGGTGCTGCACATGGATCGCGTCAAAGCGCGCATCGTGCGGTATGACCGAAAAAACCGGGCCGAAGGCCGCGTGACCGAAATTATCGAACGCTCGCCCAACCCTATCATCGGTCGCCTGCTGCAAGAAAGTGGTGTCTGGCTGGTCGCACCCGAAGACAAACGCTACGGTCAGGACGTGTTGATTCCCAAAGGCGCTACGGGCGTCGCCAAGGCCGGCCAGGTCGTGGTGGTTCAGTTGACCGAACCTCCCGCATTGTTTGGCCAGCCGGTTGGCCGTGTCACGGAAGTGCTGGGCGAAATTGACGACCCGGGCATGGAAATCGAAATTGCCGTGCGCAAGTACGGCGTACCGCATGAATTCAGCGATGTGGCGCTGGCCCTGGCCCGCGCCTTGCCAGACGCAGTACGTCCCGCTGACAAAAAGCACCGCGTTGACCTGACCGATGTTGCGCTGGTCACCATTGACGGTGAAGACGCCCGCGATTTTGACGACGCTGTTTACTGCGAGCCTGCCAAAGTCGGGCGTAGCAAGGGATGGCGCCTGCTGGTGGCGATTGCTGACGTCAGCCATTATGTGGAAAACGGCAGCGCCATCGACGTTGATGCGTATGACCGGGCTACCAGCGTTTACTTCCCGCGGCGCGTGATTCCCATGCTGCCGGAAAAACTATCCAACGGCCTGTGCTCGCTCAACCCCAACGTGGAACGCTTGTGCATGGTCTGCGACATGCTGGTCAACGCCAAGGGTGAAGTTCACGCTTACCAGTTTTATCCGGCCGTGATGTTCAGTCATGCACGGTTTACCTATACCGAAGTGGCCGCCATCCTGGCCAATACGCGTGGACCGGAAGCGGCGCAGCGCAAGGATCTGGTGCCGCATTTGCTGGATTTGAACGATGTGTACCACGCGCTGCTCAAGGAGCGGGGGGTGCGTGGTGCTGTGGATTTTGAAACCACCGAAACCCAAATCGTCTGCGATGAGGCCGGACATATTGAGAAAATTGTGCCCCGCACCCGCAACGTGGCACACCGCCTGATTGAGGAAGCCATGCTGGCTGCCAACGTCTGCTCGGCCGACTTCATTTCGCAGAGCAAGCACGTTGCCCTGTTCCGGGTGCACGAGGGCCCGACGCCCGAGAAACAGGAGTTGCTGCGTAACTACCTCAAGGCGATTGGTTTGGGCATGACGATCAGTGACGATCCGACTCCGGGTGAGTTCCAGCAGATTGCCATGGCCACCAAAGACCGGCCGGATACGCCGCAAATTCACTCGATGCTGTTGCGCGCCATGCAGCAGGCGATCTATACGCCCTTGAACAACGGGCACTTTGGTCTGGCTTACGAGGCGTACACGCACTTCACCAGCCCGATCCGCCGTTATCCGGACTTGCTGGTGCACCGCGTCATCAAGGCGGTTCTGAACAAGACCAGATACCAGCTGCCAACCTTGCCCACGCCGGGCGATGCAGAGGCCAAGCTGTCCAAACGACTGGCCTCCCGCGTCAAGGTGCCCACCGAAAAGCCCAAGAAAGCCAGTGTTGACCAGTTGGCCTGGCAGGCTGCCGGGCTGCATTGCAGCGCCAATGAACGCCGCGCCGACGAAGCCAGCCGCGACGTTGAAGCCTGGCTCAAATGTAAGTACATGCGGGAGCACTTGGGTGAAGAATTTGGCGGCGTGGTGACGGCGGCCACTGGTTTTGGCATCTTTGTGACGCTTGACGCCATGTATGTGGAAGGTCTGGTGCACATCACCGAACTGGGCAGTGAATACTTCCGCTTCGACGAAGCCCGCCAGGAGTTGCGCGGCGAGCGCTCCGGCATGCGCTATGCGATTGGGACCCGGGTCCGGGTTCAGGTCAGCCGCGTTGACCTTGACGGCCGAAAAATTGACTTCCGTCTGGTGCATGAGGGCGAAGAACTGCTGGGGCGCGCCATGAAGGACAAGACCGGTGGTCATGCCGCCGAACTGCCCGCGCAAGAACGTGGTGAACCGCGTCGTGCCGGTGGCAAGGGTGGAGGCAAGCGTTCGGCGTCGCATTCCGGTAGCCGCATTGCTGATTCGGCAAGCCGCAGCGCCACAGACAGCAAAGCTGACCGGAAGCCAAACAGAGCGGCCAAATCACCGATTCAGGCGCTCAAGGCAGCAGTCAAAAAGTCAGCCAGCAATTCCAGCCGCAATCAGGGTAAGAAAGCCCGGCGCTAATATTTTTTGATGCCGCTTTTTTCTTTTATTCGCAAGTTTGGGAATTTATGTTGATCCGGATTTTGGCTTTTTTGCTTGAGACAATTTTCTTTGTGCTGATTGCGGCCACGCTGCTGCGCGCCTGGATGAACTGGGTGCGGGTCAACATGAGCGCGCAACCGGGCGGTTTTGTGGTGGCCCTGACTGACTGGTTGGTCAAGCCCCTGCGGCGTGTCTTGCCCAAGACGATGCTCAAGTCAAGGGCCGACTGGGCCAGCGTGCTGGCTGCCGCCTTGCTGGCCCTGGCTTATGCCCTGTTGGCGGGGGCGCTGTTCGGCATGCTGCTGGATGCGGCCCACTGGACCCCGGGGTTCGCGCCCACGGCCTTGTTGGCGCTGCTGTACTTTGCCCTGAAGATGCTGATCCGGGTGGCGTTGCAAACCTTGCTTATTCTGGTGCTGGGCTATGCCATCCTGTCATGGATCCAGCCCGGCTCACCGGCCTATGGATTGCTGGCGCGCCTGACCGAACCTCTCTTGAGCCCGATACGGCGTGTGGTTCCCACGATAGGTGGCGTGGATCTGTCAGCGCTGGTATTGCTGGTGCTGCTGCAAATCGGCCTGATGGTGCTTGTTTAAGGGCTGGCCAGAACCCGTCAGCGCCGACGCAGTCAGCGCCTGGTCGGCCCGCTCAAGCAGCCACTTGTCGGCCATATCTCCATGGGCAAACACTGCGCCGCAGGCCGCTTCAAAAGCGCTCAGCCCGCTGGCCATGTAGGCGCCCATGATGCCCGCCAGTACATCGCCGGTGCCCGCTGTGGCCAGCAAGGCATTGCCGGTGGAGTTGATACAGGTTTGCTGGCCCGGGGCGGCGATGACCGTCCCCGAACCTTTGAGCACCACCGCACACTGAAACCGCTCCGCCAGCTGTCGGGCCGACGATAAGCGGTCGGATTGCACCTCTGCAGCAGTGGTTCCAGCCAGTCGCGCGGCTTCCAGCGGGTGGGGCGTCAGAACCGTGCTGTAAGCGCGGAGATGGCGTGCTTTAAGCAGGGTTTGCAGTTGCGTATCCATGGCAATGGCATTGAGCGCGTCCGCGTCCAGCACCACTCGCGTCGCTGTTGACAATACCTTGGCCATGACGCTTTTGACGGCTTCGCCGCCACCGCAGCCGCAGACCACGACCTGGTGCTTCAAATCCAGTGCGTCCAGCGTGCGGAACATCAGTTCGGGCTGCTCGGGGTCCACGGTCGGTCCGGCATTGCCCAGCAAGGCCACAAAGACCCGGCCCGCACCCGCACGTAATGCTGCACGGGCGGCCAGCAAGGCGGCACCCGTCATGTGGGTGGCCGCTGCAGCGGTGGATTGGCCGCCCACCACGGCGACATCGCCAAAACTGCCTTTGTGGCTGGCGTGCGCGGCTTTCATTCGCAGCGGCTGGGCGGCGCGGTCTGCGCCCAGCAGCCAGGCACAGGGCTGTGCAATGGTCGTGCTCGCCTCGGGCTTGACACCGAGATCATCAAACCACACTTGGCCGGCACTGTCCCGACCGTTGGCCGTGAACAGTCCCGCTTTCAGCGTCAAAAGGCTTAAGGTGAAAAGACCGGAAGCCCTTGCTGGACAGTGGCAAGAAGCGATTGATTCAGTAGCGCTCGCAGAGGTTGTGACGCCCGTGTCGGCGTCCAGTCCGGTCGGCACATCCACCGCAAGCCGTGGCGACGGGCTGGTTTGCATCAGCGCCAGCCATTGTTGCATCAGCGCTGTGCTGGCACGCTGGGGGTCCAGTGTGGCGCCAATGCCAAGCAGCGCATCGATGCACAAATCAAAATCCTGCGGCGGCTGGGTTGCCATCGGCACGCCCGCTGCCAGCGCCCGCTCGCGGGAGGCATGGGCATCCGGCGGCAAGCCGGTTTTGTCGGTGGGCAGGCCGGTCCAGGTAACGATCACCGTTTTTCCCCACTGATGCAGGTGCAGCGCGGCTTCGAAACCGTCGCCACCGTTGTTGCCGGGTCCGCAGGCGATCCAGATGCGCTGGGCATGAGGGGCCAGCGCCAGCGCCAGACGCGCGACGGAAAGACCGGCACGCCGCATCAGCGTGTGTGGCGGCAGGCTGGCTGCGGCCTGCTGTTCAATCTGGCGCGTTGCGGCGACGCCGTACAGCGGCTGGCTGAAGTTGCTGGAGATTCTTTGCATCAGCTGATTGTGAGGGCTTATGAGGCGTCCCGTTCA
>DASUIO010000138.1:0-5332 GCA_036279755.1 Polaromonas sp.
TCCGGACTGAAGCTGCGCCAGATGCTGCGGCGCTGATCAAACAGGCCGGATTTGATTCCGCTTGATCAAGCGCATATCTTGACACTTTTCTTGATTTACACCGGGCGCCGGTTTGTGAGAAAGTAGCGCCATGCAATTAAATTTGGCCGTACCGTCCCCGCTGCAGTATTTTTCCAGTCTGGTGCAAAGCGATGCGCATTTCCCCTTGCTGGAAGCCGCCATCAGCCTGGCCCAGGACGAATACCCGGACCTCGACGTGCAGCAGGTGCTCGGCGATGTGGATCAACTGCTGGCTAGAGTCAAGCGGCGCCTGCCTGCCGACTCGCCCGACCTGCAGCGCCTGCGCGCGCTGAACCAGTTCTTCTTTCGTGACCTGAGCTTTGGCGGCAACGTCAATGACTACTATGACCCGGACAACAGCTACCTGAACGCGGTGCTGCGCACGCGGCGCGGCATTCCCATCACGCTGGCGGTACTGTGGCTGGAGCTGGCGGTGGGGCTGGGACTGAACGCGCGCGGCGTGGCCTTTCCCGGGCACTTCATGGTCAAGGTCAACCTGCCCAAGGGCCAGGTGCTGATTGACCCCTTCAGCGGCCAGTCATTGAGCCGCGAAGAGCTGGCAGAGCGGCTGGAGCCCTTCAGGCAGCGCAGCGGCATGGTCGATGAGTTTGAGGTGCCCATGGGCCTGTACCTGCAGTCGGCGCCGCCACGCGAAATCATCAGCCGCATGCTGCGCAATCTCAAGGACATTCATAGAACCCAGGAAGACTGGCAGCGCCTGATTTCCGTGCAGGACCGTCTGATTGTGCTGCAGCCCGAGGCCTGGCCCGAGTACCGCGACCGCGGGCTGGCACTGGCGATGCAGGGCGAGGTGGTGCGCGCGGTCGCTGATCTGGAAACTTATCTGGAGCACGCCGAAGATGCGCTGGACATTGATGTCATGGCCGAGCGCCTGGCCGAGTTGCGCCGGGCCAATGACTAAGGGGCTGTTGCCCTGTATACGTGCAACAGCAGATGCGGGCGCAAGCAACTGTTACTTTAATAGCAAAAGCCCGTCACGCAGTGGCTGGTAGCACCCAGCGCCTGCGGGCCGCCAGGTCATCGCTGGAGGCGAGTGCCGCGCCATAGCCACAGCAGCGCCAGCGCCGCCAGGCTGAAAGCTGCGCCCGCGGCAAAGGTCACCGGAGCGCCCAGCTGGTCCCATAACACCCCGGCAAGCGTGCTGGCCAGCAGCATCGCCAGGCCGCTCATCAGGTTGAAAAAGCCGAAGGCGGTGCCGCGCAGGTCAGGCGGTGCGGCGTCGGCCACCATGGTGGCGAGCAAGCCTTGGGTCATGGCCATGTGCAGCCCCCACAACGCAATGCCGGCCCACACCCAGGTCCAGTGGTTGCTGGAGGCCAGCACCACATCGGCGGCAATCAGCACGACCAGACCCCAAACCAGCAGCGTGGTGTGGCTGACGGCGTCCGACAGCTTGCCAAAAGGGTAGGCCCCCAAGGCATAGATGACGTTCATGCCGATCAGCACCAGCGGGGTGTAGGCCACCGGCAGGCCGCCTTGCAGCGCGCGCAGCAGCAAAAAAGCTTCGCTGAAGCGGGCCAGCATGAACACGGCACCGATGACGACCACGCGCCAGTATGGGGCGCTCAGGCGGCGCAGGTTGGCTTTGCTGATGGGATTGATGCGTGGCGTCCCCTTGGCTTCCTGGGTACGCTCAGGCTCCTGCACACCGAACAGCAGCAGGGCCACCGAGAGGAGCCCGGGAACAATGGCGACCCAGAAAATCGCCCGGAAGTCATTGGCCCAGAGCAGCATCAGGCCCATGGCGACCAGCGGGCCGATGAAAGCGCCCACGGTGTCCAGCGACTGGCGCAACCCGAACGCTGCGCCGCGCATGTCGGGCGGAGCCAGGTCGGCCACAAGTGCATCGCGCGGCGCCCCGCGCAGGCCTTTGCCGACGCGGTCAATCAGGCGGGCGGCGAGCACCATGCCTGTCGTTGTTGCCAATGCGAAGAGGGGTTTGGAGGCCGCGCCCAAGCCGTAGCCCAGCACCGCCAGGGGTTTGCGCTTGCCCCAGTAGTCACTGAGCACGCCCGAGAACACCTTGACGATGAGTGCCGTGGCTTCGGCAAAGCCTTCAATCAGGCCGACGGCCCACATGCTGGTGCCCAGCACCGTCACCATGAAAACGGGCAAGAGGCTGTGGATCATTTCGGAAGAGATGTCCATCAGCAGGCTGACAAAGCCCAGCGCCCAGATGGCAGCCGGAAGGCGCCGCGGGGAGATTTTGGGGGTGCTGGCGCTGTTGGAGGTCTTGGGCATGAGGCGTTACCTGGGGGTTGTGCCGTCAGCCGCTGCCCGGGATGGCTTAGTCGACGATGACGGCGGCGCCGTCGCCAATGGGCGCAATCACGCCAATCTCATAGACTTGTTCACCGGCGGCGCGCAGGGTTTGTGCCGTGGCCTGGGCGCTGGCGGCATCAATGACCACCACCATGCCAATGCCGTTGTTAAACGTCCGGTTCATCTCAAAGTCGGAAATGGCGGCGGTGCTTTGCAGCCAAGCAAACAACTCGGTCTGCGGCCAACTGCCTTTTTTCAGATGCGCAGCTGTGCCTTCCGGCAGCACGCGTGGAATGTTCTCCAGCAGGCCGCCGCCGGTAATGTGGGCCAGCGCTTTAATTGGGTGGGCCGCCAGCGCCGCCAGCACGTTTTTGACATAAAGGCGCGTTGGCTCCATCAAGGCCTCCTTGAAGGGCTTGCCGTCCAGCGCGGCGGGCAGCTTGCCTGCAGCCCGCTCGATGCATTTGCGCACCAGAGAAAAGCCGTTGGAATGCACGCCGCTGCTGGCCAGGCCCAGCACCACGTCGCCGGGTTTCACTTCTTTGCCCGTCAGGATTTTCGATTTTTCCACGGCGCCGACGGCAAAACCGGCCAGGTCGTACTCGCCGTCGGGATACATGCCGGGCATTTCGGCGGTTTCGCCACCAATCAGTGCGCAGCCGCTCAATTCACAACCTTTGGCAATGCCGCCGACCACGGACGCAGCCGTGTCCACATCGAGCTTGCCGCAGGCGAAGTAGTCCAGAAAGAACAGCGGCTCGGCGCCTTGCACCAGCACGTCGTTGACGCTCATGGCCACCAGATCAATGCCCACGGTGTCGTGCATGTTCCATTCAAAAGCGAGCTTGAGTTTGGTGCCTACGCCATCAGTTCCGCTGACCAGCACGGGTTCCTTGTAGCGTTTGGGCACCTCAAACAGCGCGCCAAAGCCGCCAATGCCCGCCAGCACACCTTCGCGCATGGTCTTTTTGGCCAGTGGCTTGATGCGTTCAACCAGCGCGTCGCCCGCGTCAATGTCAACGCCAGCGTCTTTGTAGCTCAGGGGAGAAGAAGAGGAAGTGGTCATGCTGCTTGGTTGATGGGTAGGGTTAAGGGCTTGTCGTTCAGTCGGGGCGCTGCTGAGCAAGCCCGATAGAATCCAGCCTAAGATTCTAAGGGTTCACCCCTGTTGTGTGCTGCCCCGTAAATAAAGCGATGAAATGAAATTGTTCAGACAGCTGTCAGGCAAGGAGCGAGAAGGCGACATGGCTATGGCAACGACGAGTGACGCAGCAAGGCGGCCCTATGGACGATTTCATATCGAATTTAATTGCGGGGCAGGACACTAGGCTGTATGCAATTTACTTCTACCCAAAAACGCACCGCGACCTGGTGTCTGATCGCTGCGCTGTTGCTGCTGGCGCTGTGGTTTCTGGGGCCGGTGCTGACGCCCTTTGTGGTGGCGGCTGTGCTGGCCTATGCGCTGACGCCGGTGGTCGACAAGCTCGATGACATGGGAAGGGGCAGGCTGCCGCGTGTGCTGGCGGTCCTGATCGTGGAGACCCTGTTTCTCCTGATTCTTTTGTCCATTTTGCTGCTGGTGGTTCCGATTTTCGCCAAGGAGCTGCCTTTGCTGCGGGAGCAGTTGCCGCTGCTGGCCGACCGGCTCAACAACTCGCTGGGCCCGTGGCTGGCGCAATTCGGCATCAAGGTGTCGCTGGACGTCGCAAGCATCAAGACTTTTGTCGTCAAGTACCTCAATGCCAACGTTGAAGATGCTTTCGGATCGGTCATGTCATCGCTGAAGCTCGGCGGCAGCGTGGCGCTGACGATCGTGGGAAATGTGGTGCTGATTCCGGTGGCGCTGTTTTTCCTGCTCAATGACTGGGACCGCTTTGTCGCCCGCGTGGTCGAGCTGGTACCGCCGAAAATGCGCGCTTCGTTTGACAGTTTCACCGAGGAGGCCGACATCGTCCTGGGCCAGTACCTGCGCGGCCAACTGCTGGTCATGGGGGTGCTGGCGGTCTATTTCAGCGTGGCGCTGACGCTGTTCGGTTTTGACCTGGCCGTGCCGGTGGGGGTATTCACCGGGCTGGCCTTCTTCATTCCCTACCTCGGTTTCGGCTTGGGCCTGATTCTGGCGTTTCTGGCGGGGATTTTGCAGTTCGGTAGTTGGTACGGCGTGCTGGTGGTGGCCGGCGTTTATGGTGCCGGCCAGCTCGTCGAGAGTTTTTACCTGACCCCGCGGCTGGTCGGCGAGCGTATCGGCCTGCACCCGCTGTCTGTCATTTTTGCCCTGCTGGCTTTCGGGCAGCTGTTTGGCTTTCTCGGCGTGCTGATTGCCTTGCCCACCAGTGCGGTGCTGCTGGTCGGTGTTCGTCGTGTGCGGGCCAGCTACCTCGCCAGCAAGCTCTACCAGGGCTAAGGCCATGACAGGCATGAAACAGATCGCACTGGATATCGGGCTGGCTTCCACCCCCTCATTTGCCAATTTCTTTGGCGGGCCCAATGAGGCCGCGGTCAAGCACCTTGAACTGTGGGCCGGAAATGCCTTGCGTTCGCCGGTGCCCACCTACCTCTGGGGCGAAGCGGCCAGCGGCAAGACGCATTTGCTCAAGGCCGTCGCCGAGGTGCTGCATGCGCAGGGCGCTTTGGTGGGCTGGATGGATGCTTCCACGCTGGAGCCGACTGAGTTCAACGAGTCCTGGACCGCGGTCATCATGGACGATTGCCACCTCTACACGGCGGTGCAACAGCAGGCGGCCTTCAACTGGTTTGTCAATGCCCTGAGCGCCGCCGACGGACAACCGCGCTGGGTCCTGGCTGCCGGCAATGTGCCGCCCGCTGATCTGGCCTTGCGCGAGGACTTGCGTACGCGCCTGGGCTGGGGCCATTTGTTCGGCCTGCAGGCCTTGACCGAAGCAGAGCGGCGCGCCGTGCTCAGGCAAGAAGCCGATGCGCGCGGCGTGTTTCTGGGTGACGAGGTCATGGATTTCATGCTGACGCGCTT
>DASUIO010000139.1:0-5984 GCA_036279755.1 Polaromonas sp.
GGGTGCTGACGCTCGGCCCGGAACCCATCATCGAGCCGCAGGCCATCACCCTGATGCAGGAAGGCCACAAGCGGCGCATTGCAACCGACGGCCTGCACCCCTTCGCGGTTCAGGCCGAGCCCTAATCCATGTTCCTATCCATGCGGCGGATACCCGCTCAGCCAACACGCGGTTTCACGCTGATCGAAGTGCTGGTCGCCCTTGCGATCGTTGCGATTGCCCTGTCCGCCGGCGTGCAGGCCAGCGGCGCGCTCATTCACAACGCACAGCGCCAAAGCGACACCTTGCTGGCCCAGCTTTGTGCGGAAAACGAGCTCATCAAAATGCGACTGTCCAAGCAAATGCCAGGTGTCGGCGACAGTGACGTTACCTGCGAGCAGGCCGGGCGCAGCTTCGGTGTCACACTGTCGGTCTTTGTCACGCCAAATCCGAGCTTCCGGCGCGTCGAAGCCCGCGTACGCGACGGGACCGATGCATCCGCCCATCCGCTGCTGACAGTTGCCACCGTGGTGGGACGTTTTTGATGGCTGCCCCTCTTCGCACGGAACGCGGCTTTACGCTGATTGAGCTCCTGGTGGCACTCACCGTGATGGCTCTGCTCGCGCTACTGAGCTGGCGCGGCATCGATGGCATGGTCCGCGTGCAGGCCGACATGCGCGAGCGCATGGACGGTGTGGTCGGTCTGCAAATTGGTCTGACCCAGTGGTCGACAGACCTCGACGCGGTGGTTGAAACTGGACAGGTTAGCGGCGTTGACTACGACGGCAGGGTGCTGCGCCTCACCCGACGCGATGCCACTGTTGCCGACAGCCCCGTTCGCGTGGTGGGCTGGGCCCGCCGCGTGATTGACGGCCAGCATGGCAGTCGGGGCAGCTGGGCACGCTGGCAATCGCCCCCCCTGCGCACAAAAGCCGAATTGCAGGAGGCCTGGACGCGGGTCCAGCTCTGGGCCCAGAACGCAAGCGATGTCGAAAAGCGGCGCGAGGTCGCGGTGCTTGGTCTGGAGCAGTGGCAAGTTTTTTACTACCGCAACAATGCCTGGAGCAACCCGCTGTCCACGGCCAGCGCGGCAAACACCAACACACCGACCGATGCAGCCGCTTCTACCGCACCGACCCGCAGCATCCTTGCGCCTTTGCCCGATGGCATCCGGCTCGTACTGACCCTGTCACCCGGCCAGGCCCTGACGAATGTGCTGACGAAGGACTGGATACGCCCCGTTCTTGGTGGAGGCAAATCGTGAGGGCACAGCGCGGTGCGGCGCTGCTGGCGGCCATGCTCACCGTGACGCTGGTAGCAAGCTTCGCGGCGACTGCGCTGTGGCAGCAGTGGCGGGCCGTGGAAATTGAAAGCGCGGAGCGCTCGCGGGTCCAGGCGGCGTGGATACTCACCGGCGCGCTGGACTGGGCCCGACTGATCCTGCGGGAAGACGCCCGCAGCGGCGGGACCGACCATTTGGCCGAGCCCTGGGCCGTGGCATTGCAGGAAGCGCGGCTCTCCAGCTTTCTGGCCGCCGACAAAAACAGTTCCGCCAGCGACAGCGCCGACAATCAGCTCGATGTCTTTCTGTCAGGCCAGATCGAGGACATGCAATCGCACCTGAACGTGACCAACCTGATCAACCTGACGGATGTCAGCAAGGTGTCCGAACCGGACCTGCTGTCTTTCGCCAGGCTGTTCGAATTGCTTGACCTGCCACAGTCCGAGCTCTTGACGCTGGCCGAGAACCTGCGTCTTGCCAGCGATCAGCGCCCCGGCAACCCCTCCATCGCCCTCGCCCCGTTGATGCCCCAGCGGCTGGAGCAACTCGCTTGGCTTGGTTTGTCCGCGTCGAGCATTGCGCGGCTCAGGCCCTATGTCACCGTGCTGCCCGTGCGCACCCCGATCAATCTCAATACCGCGAGCGCCGAAGTGATTTACGCGAGCATTCCTGGTGTTCAGATGGCCCAGGCCCAGGGTCTGGTGGACGAACGCGCTCGCAGCTATTTCCGCACGCTGAACGACGCCGGCCGCTTCATTGGCGAACTCGCCGGACGCATCGCTGAAGGGCGGCACAGCGTGACCACGCGCTTCTTTGAAGTGCACGCACGCCTGCGCATGGAGCGCACCCTGATTGAGGAGCGTTCCCTGCTGCAGCGCGATGGTCTCGATGTCAAAACGCTGTGGCGCGAACGGGCTGCGCTGGACCCCTCGCCCGCTACGGCCGCGACGGAGGCACAGCCCTTACAATGACACATTTGATCACCCACCTTCCATGCTTTCGCTAATCGTTGCTCCTGCGTCACCCACGCCCACCGCGGGGGAGTACCGATTTGCGCTGTCAAATGACGCCACACCCGGCTTACCGCGAACGGACTCAGGCGTCGGCGCGGATAGCCCACTGCTCGACCATGGCAGCGCGCCGATGGCCCTGCTACCGCGCGCGGACGAAGTGGTAATGGTGGTGCCGACGCGCATGCTGTCGTGGCACCGCATCGTCTTGCCCAAGGTCAACAGCGCCCGACTGCGCAACGCGCTCGAAGGCATCCTGGAAGAGCGCTTGCTCGACGAGCCGCAAAACCTGCACTTCGCCCTGGCTCCCGGTGCCGCATCCGGCACCAGCGTGTGGGTGGCAGCCTGCAACAAGGCCTGGCTGCAAGCGGCTCTGCAGGCCTTTGAATCTGCCGGGCGGCCCGTCGCGCGCGTGGTGCCCGAATATGCCCCGCTGCCTGCGGGCAGCTCGCCCACCCTGCACATAATCGGCAGCCTGGAGAGTGCCTGGCTGGTCCGTTGCGCCGACGACGGCGTGCAACTGCTGCCACTGGTACCCGCCGTGCGTGGGGCTTTGGGTCTGGGTGATCAAGCCAGCCTTGAAGGCGCAGGCAACCCGGTTTTTTCGGACCCCGCCGTAGCGGCACTGGCCGAGCAACTGCTGGGGGTCAAGGTAAAGGTACAACACAGCGCCCAAGGTCTGGTGGCCGCCGCGCGCTCGCACTGGGACCTGGCGCAGTTCGACCTGGCTTCCACCGGGAGCATACGACTGGCCCGGCGCGCCGCGCAAGCCTGGGCCCAATGGGCGGACAGCGCCGCGTGGCGACCGGCCCGCTGGGGTCTGGTCACCCTGATAGGGGTCAATCTGCTGGGACTCAATGCCTGGGCCTGGATGGAGCGCTCTGCCCTGGAGTCCAAGCGCATGGAAGTTCGCAGCCTGCTGACCCAGACCTTCCCCAAGGTGCCGGTGGTGGATGCTCATGTGCAGATGGAGCACGAAGTCGCGTTGCTGCGACGGGTGACTGGCGCGGTGTCCAATCGCGACATGGAGCCCATGCTGGCAAGCATTGCCGAAAATATTCAGACGGACCGGCCACCTTCCGCGATTGAATTTACTGCCAACGAATTGACCCTCAAGGGATTCCAGGCGGTGCCAGCCGAGGCGAGCGCCCTGACAAAAGGGCTGGCTGCCGCCGGTTACAGCAGCCGCGTGGATGGCGAGACCTGGGTGGTCCGGGCCGACGCCAAAGCCGCGGCTGGAGCAAAACAATGAACGCAGGCATATCGTCCTATTTCTCTGCCACCTTGCAACGCGGCCAAGCGGCTTGGGCCGCGATGGCACCGCGCGAACGCTGGCTGATGGGCTCGGCGCTCAGCGTGGTGGTATTGACCGTTTTCTGGTGGGTCGGCGTGGCCCCGGCACTTGACACCTTGCGCAACGCCGAATCGCGTCACCGCAGCCTGGACGCCCAGCTGCAAACAATGCGTTCGCTGGCAGCCGAGGCTGGCAGCCTGCAAGCCCTGCCCCACATCAACGCCAATGACAGCCGCAAGGCGCTCGATCTCTCTGTCAAGCAAGGTCTGGGCGCCACGGCGCAGCTGACGGTGGCCGGTGAACGCGCCACGGTCACCCTTAAAGGCACGCCCGCCAAGGCGCTGGCCGAGTGGTTAGCCCAGGCACGCAGCAACGCCCGAACCCTGCCGATAGAAGCACACCTGAGCCTGAATGCCGCGCGTACCGGATGGGACGGCAGTGTTGTCCTCGCACTGCCGCCACCATGAAGCCTGCAGCGCTCAGTTTCAGTCGCGCTTTCAGTCGCACATCCAGCCGCCCGTCCGGCCCGCCCGCCCTGCGCCTTGCCGCCTGGGCTTGGGCAGGCACACTGGCCGGCACCCTGCTCGCACTGGTCTTGTTTGCCCCAGCCCGCTGGCTGGCCGATGCCGTGAACCACAGCACCCATCAGCAGCTCCTGTTGGCCGAGTCGCGTGGCACCGTCTGGCAAGGCTCTGCCAGGCTAGCGCTGACGGGTGGCGTCGGCAGCCAGGACATTGCGGCATTGCCAGGCCGGGTGCAATGGACACTGCGCCCCGGCCTCACAGGACTGCGTTTGAGCCTGCTGGCCGAATGCTGCACGGCCGAGGCCTTGCAGCTGCGCGCGCTGCCACTGCTGGGCGGTTTGCGGCTCGAACTGGCGGACGCGCAGTCGCAATGGCCAGCCGCCATACTGGCAGGCCTGGGCACTCCCTGGAACACACTCCAGCCCACGGGCCAACTGCGTTTGCAAAGCCAGGGGCTGAGCGCTGAATGGAACAAGGGTCGCTTGCTGGTGGCGGGCAGCGCCGTGCTGGAAGCGCGGAATATGGGCTCGCGCCTGTCCACCCTGCGCCCCATGGGTAGTTACCGCTTGACGCTGCAGGGCGGACCTTCCGTCAGCCTGGCGCTCGAAACGATTGACGGCAGTTTGCAACTGGTCGGCAGCGGCCAGTGGGTTGGCTCGCGCCTGCACTTTACAGGCGAGGCCAGTGCAGCGCCGGAGCGCGAAGCCGCGTTGACAAATTTACTCAATATCATTGGCAGGCGCAACGGCCCACGCTCGATTATCACCATAGGTTAAGCCTCATGAAAAGATTTGCTCCGTTTTTTATAGCATTCAGCACCCTGCTGTCGATGACTCCGGTCGTTTTGCATGCACAAGGTCGGGTTGCGCCGCGCGCCGACGAGCAAGTGACGCTGAGCTTCACCAACGCCGACATCGCCGAGGTGGCGCGCACCATCGCCGTCATTACCGGGCGCAGCGTGGTGGTGGACCCGCGCGTCAAGGGCACGATGACCCTGAACACCGACAAACCTGTCTCCAAGGCCGCCGCCTACGATCTTTTTCTGGCCACCTTGCGGCTGCAGGGTTTCACCGTCGTGGAATCGGCGGGCCTGTACAAAGTGATCCCCGAGGCCGATGCCAAGCTGCAATCCGGCAGCGTCAATGCGGGCGCGGTCAAAGGCCCCGGCAACCAGATCGTGACGCAAATCTTTCATCTGAATTACGAAACGGCCAACAATCTGGTGCCTGTGCTGCGCCCGCTGATCAGCCCGAACAACACCATCAATGTGAATCCGGGCAACAACTCGCTGGTGATCACCGACTACACCGACAACCTGCAGCGCATGGCGCGCATTATTGCGGCGCTCGATGTCCCCAACGCGAGTGATCTGGAAATCATCCCGCTCAAGTACGCCATCGCGTCCGATATCGTGCCGCTGGTAACACGGCTGATGGAGTCTGGCCCGGCCAGCGCGGCGGGTGCGGGCCAAGCCGACACCTTGTTCAAGACCACCGTCCTGGCCGAACCGCGCAGCAACTCGGTGATCGTGCGCGCGGCCAACCCCGCACGCACGGCACTCGCTCGCGCGCTGGTGGAAAGGCTGGACCAACCGGGAGCCGTCAATGGCAATATCCACGTGGTCAGCCTGAAAAATGCCGACGCCACCAAGCTCGCTATAACCTTGAGAGCAGCACTTTCAGGCGAATCAAGGAGTCCTGGCGTTGTTGGCGTTGCCGCTTCTGTAACACCCAGCGTCAGCACGGCTGCGGGGGCCTCAACCCAGCCCTCGACCGGCGGACAAATCCAGGCCGATCCGGCCACCAATTCGCTCATCATCAGCGCGCCGGAGCCGCAATACCGCCAGCTGCGCGCCGTGATCGACCAGCTTGACGGGCGGCGTGCGCAAGTCTTTG
>DASUIO010000140.1:0-13955 GCA_036279755.1 Polaromonas sp.
CCGCCGCTTCCAAAGCTGCGTGATCAGCGCAAAGTAATGGTAGGGATCGTCCACCACGATGCAGGCACCACGACTTATAGCGGCCTCACGGGCACCAGGCGCCACCACCACGCAGGCGGCAGCAGACTGTGCGAGCTTGCCAAGATACTTGGGGTGACTGAGAAAACTCAGGTCGTTGGGGCCGGCGGCATCCAGGGTTGACAGCCGCGCTATCAGCACATCCGGGTTGCCGATCAGCTCGGCTTGCACCTTAGCGGCCAGCGACTGAACGATATCGGCAAGACGGATCGTCACACTACGCCTGCCATTTCTACGCCAATGCGCGTGGTGAGCACCCGCAATTAACGGGAGGCGTCCAGCGCCTTGATCACCTTGTCGGTGATGTCATGCTTCGGATTCACATAAACGGAATCCTGAAGGATCAGGTCGTATTTCTCGGCTTCAGCCAAGCTCTTGACGACCTTGTTGGCGCGCTCAATCACTTGCTGTAGCTCTTCATTCTTGCGGGCGTTCAGGTCTTCCTGAAACGCGCGGCGTTTGCGCTGGAATTCCCGGTCTTGGTCAACCAGTTGTTTCTGGCGGGCGTTACGCTGGCTTTCCGCAAGCGTGGGCGCCTCGCGCTCGAACTTGTCCGACAGCGTTTTCAGTTGAGTCGCGAGATCACCCAGTTCTTTCTCACGCTTGCTGAACTCCTGCTCCAGTTTGGTCTGGGCGACCTTGGCTGAATTGGCTTCCCGGAATATCCGGTCAAGGTTGACAACGCCCACCTTGAATTCCTGCGCACTGGCGGAAAAACCTGCCATGGCAATGGCAAGGCTCAGGAAAATTTTGCTTGAAAAATGCTTCATTAGAAAGATGTACCAATTTGGAATTGAAGACGTTCTATTTTATCTTGCGCTTGCTTGCGTAAGGGCACCGCATAGGCAATGCGCAGCGGACCCACCGGGGAAATCCAGCTGATGCCGATACCGGTAGAAGCTCTCAGCTCGTTCAGTCGATAGTTTTCTTTTTCGCCAAACACATTACCCGCATCGAAAAAGCCATAAAGGCGCAGTGTACGGTCATTTCCCGCACCCGGAAATGGTGCAATGATTTCAGCATTAAGCGTCAGCTTTTTCGGACCACCGATCGCCAGATTAGCGACAGATCCGTCCGTGGGGCCCAAGGATCCCTGCTGAAATCCGCGCACCGAGCCCAAACCGCCTGAATAGTAATTCTTGAAAAGCGGGTAAGGCTGGCCGTTGAGGCCTTTACCCCAGCCCAATTCACCATTCAATGCGATCGTAAACTGCTTGTTGAGTGGTATGTATTGCTGAATCTGGTAATTGGCGCGAACAAACTTGATGTCGCCGGCAACGCCCCAGTCTCCATAAACACGCTGGTAGCGTCCCGACGTGGGCACCAGCGCGCTGTCCCGGTTATCGCGCGACCAGCCCACCGTTAGAGGAATGGAGTTGCTCTTGTCGCCAAAAGTATCGGCGTAGTCCGCATAGCTCTTGGGAAGGTTGGTTCCACGATTAATCTTCAAGGACTCGTAGCCGCTACCAAAATAGACCGTATCAGTTTCAGTGAAGGGAACACCGAAACGAATGCTAGCGCCCCTCGTGTTCAAGCTGTAGTCACCGCCCTGGCCGGACAGCGGCTTGGAGGTCCGGTCGTACACATCAATGGAGCGGGAAATACCATCGGCCGTGAAGTAAGGGTCAATCGTGCTCAAAACGAGCTGGCGATTTGATTTGCTGGTGTTGAGTTCAATGCCCAGATAGTTGCCCGAACCGAAAACATTTTCCTGTTTGATGCCGAACATCAGGGAAAGTTTGTCGGCGCTGGAGAAACCGGCACCCAATTGCAGATTGCCTGTTGGTTTTTCAAGCACAGCCACGGTCAAGTCCACCTGGTCCGCCGTTCCGGGAACTTCCTGCGTTTCCATATTCACATCGGTGAAAAATCCCAGGCGGTCCACCCGGTCACGCGAAAGACGGATTTTGTCACCGTCGTACCAGGAAGATTCGAACTGGCGGAACTCGCGTCGCACGACTTCGTCGCGCGTACGATTGTTACCTGCCACATTGATGCGCCGCACATAGGCCCGGCGCGAAGGATCGGCCTGCAGCACAAAAGCCACGCGGTTGTTGACCCGGTCAATTTCCGGTCTGGCCTCCACTTTGGCAAAAGCAAATCCAAAAGTACCGAAGTAGTCGGTAAAGGCTTTGCTCGTTTCAGCCACCGCGTCGGCGCTGTAGGGCTCGCCCGGCTTGATCGTTATCAGGGACTTGAATTCTTCTTCCTTGCCCAGGTAATTGCCCTCGAGCTTGACGCCTGACACCACGAAACGCTCGCCCTCGGTGACGTTGAGTGTGATCGCGATGCTCTGCTTGTCGGGAGAAATCGCGACCTGGGTTGAATCTATCCTGAACTCCAGATACCCGCGCGACAGGTAATAGGAGCGCAGGGTCTCAATATCCGCATTGAGCTTGGCCCGGGAGTAGCGGTCCGACTTCGTGTACCAGCTCAGCCACCCGCCCGTGTCCAGATCAAACAGGCCCCTCAGCGTTGATTCGCTGAACGCCTTGTTGCCCGTGATATGGATTTCCTTGATTTTTGCAACGTCACCTTCGACAACGCTGAACGTCAGGTTCACGCGATTGCGCTCAATCGGCGTCACGGTGGTGATCACCTCAACACCGTAAAGGCTCTTGTTGATGTATTGGCGCTTGAGCTCCTGCTCGGCCTTGTCGGCGAGCGCCTTGTCAAACGGCTGGCCATCGGCGATGCCCGCCTCGCGAAGCGCCTTTTTAAGCGCCTCCTTATCGAATTCCTTGGTTCCAACAAAGTCCACGTCGGCGACCGTAGGACGTTCTTCAACGATCACCACCAGTACATCGCCGCTGACTTCAAGCCGCACGTCCTTAAACAAACCCAGGCCGAACAGCGCGCGAATGGCTGTCGAGCCCTTGTCGTCGTTGTAGGTTTCGCCAACACGAAAAGGAAGCGAGGCAAAAATCGTTCCGGGCTCGACGCGTTGCAAGCCCTCGACCCGAATGTCACGAACCGTGAATGGATCAACGGCCCAAGCGGCATTGACTGTAAACAAACCGGCGGCAATAGCGCAGAGTGCACGAACTTTGAATCGATTTAACTGTTTTTGCATGAAATGTATGGAATTAACCCAAAAGCCGGGAGACATCATTAAACAGGGCGACACACATCATGCCCAGCAAGATTGCAATACCACCGCGCTGCAACCGCTCCATCCAGACGTCAGACACGCCTCGACCGGTGATCCCCTCCCAAAGATAATACATCAGGTGTCCACCATCCAAAACCGGCAGCGGCAGTAAATTCAGTACGCCGAGGCTCACACTGATCAGGGCCAGAAACAGCAGATAAGAGGTCCAACCCAGGCTGGCCGACTTACCGGCGTAATCCGCGATGGTGAGCGGCCCGCTCAGGTTCTTGAGCGAGGCTTCTCCAATGACCATTTTTCCCATCATCTTGAGCGTGAGAAGGGAAACCTCCCAGGTGCGAACAGTGCCCAGCCACAAACCATCGAGGGGCCCGTAACGCACCATCACGAACTCCGGTGGTGCACCCACATAGGCCCCTATTCGGGCCACCGTTGCCCCACCTTCCTGCTTGAGTTCGGGGGTAACCGGCAATACCAGAGGCCGTCCATCGCGCAGGATTTGCCAGCGCTGCGGCAAAAGGGTCGCATCGCGTGCACTGGAGGACTGCGTCACCCCCCCTCTATAGGCCCGAATGACTTCGCGCAACTGTTGTCCATCCACGATGACTGTATCGCCGATGCGCTGAACCACGTCGCCCGGCTGCAAACCGGATTTTTCGGCGGGGCTGCCCGCCATAATCTCACCCATCACGGGCTTCGTCCACGGCCCGACAATGCCGATTTTCCGGAATAGCTGCGCGTCGGCTTCAGTCGTACCGAGCTTGCTGAGTTCCAGTAATACCTGCCTCGCAGAGCCATCCGGGTCACCACCCAGCACCAGCGTCAGATCGCGGCCTTCGAGGGCACCTTGTGTGAGCCTCCAGCGAAGGGCTTCAAAGGAACGGACGGTTTGAAGTTCATCGCCCTCGAAGGCTGCCTGATGAACGGTTTCGTGGCCGCGCAGCCCCGCCCTTTCGGCCAAAGACCCGGCCACGGGACTGGCCAGAACGGCCTTGGGTTCCTGCATGCCGCTCCAGTTGACAACAGCGTAAAGCAGCACAGCCAGAAGCAAATTGGCCGCGGGGCCGGCAGCCACGACGGCCGCACGGTACTTCAGGGGCTGGGCGTTGAAGGCCAGATGACGCTCGGCTGGGTCGACTGGCGCCTCGCGCTCGTCCAGCATCTTGATGTAGCCGCCCAGCGGCAGCATGCCGATGACAAATTCCGTGGGCTTGCCTTTGAGCCGCCAGGTGTAGAGGGGTTTGCCAAAGCCGATGGAGAACTTCAGCACCTTGATGCCGCAGGCCACCGCAACCCGGTAGTGGCCGTACTCGTGCACAACGATCAGTACCGCCAACGTGACAACAAAAGAAATCAGTGTCAGCATGTCAAGACTCCAAACGCTCAACCAATTCAGTGGCGAGGCGGCGCACCTGCGCGTCCAGCGCTAGCAGGCCCGCAATATCGGTAACGTGGGACACGGCAACAGCATCCAAAGTTGCCTGATTAATGTAATGAATCTGATCAAACCGGATTCGTTTGTCCAGAAAAGCGGCCACTGCCACCTCGTTGGCCGCGTTGAGCACTGCCGTGGTGCCCACAGGCGCCTTCAGAACCTCCCAGGCCAGCGGAAGGCCCGGAAACCGCGCATCGTCCGGTATCTCGAATGTCATGCTGGCCAGCGAAGCGAAGTCCAGCGCCTTGGCGCCCGAGGCGATCCGGTCCGGCCATGCCAGGCCGTAGGCAATCGGCACCCGCATGTCAGGCGTTCCCAGTTGCGCCACGACAGACGCATCGTGGTACTGCACCATGGAATGGATGACGCTTTGGGGGTGGATCACCACCTCGATTTGCTGTGGCGTCAAACCAAACAGGTATTTGGCTTCGATGACCTCCAGGGCCTTGTTCATCATGGTCGCCGAGTCCACCGAAATCTTGCGACCCATCACCCAGTTTGGATGCGCACAGGCTTCGTCGGGCGTCACATGCCGCAGGCTGCCGGGCTCCCGGGTCCGAAACGGCCCGCCTGATGCGGTCAGGATGATCTTTTCAACGCGTTGCGGCCAGCTGGTCGGATCGTCGGGCAGGGACTGGAAAATAGCCGAGTGCTCACTGTCAATGGGCAGCAGTTTTGCACCGCCTGCGCTCACCGCCTGCAGGAACACGTCACCCCCCACCACCAGCGCTTCCTTGTTGGCCAGCAAAAGACGCTTGCCTGCCTTGGCGGCGGCCATACAGGCCATCAAGCCCGCGGCCCCCACAATGGCCGCCATCACGGTGTCCACAAGCTCGTGAGCTGCTATCATTTCAAGAGCATCTACGGCCCATAAAACCTGGACAGGAAGCCGATTTTCCTTGATCTTTTGAGCCAGAAGGCGGGCATGCGGCTCGCTGACCATCACGGCATACTGCGGCTTGAATTGCATGCACTGCGCCAGCATCAGGTCAGTCTGGGTCGCCGCACTCAGCGCAAACACCTCAAAACGCTCAGGATGACGCGCGATCACGTCGAGGGTATTCACGCCAATAGACCCGGTAGAGCCCAAAACTGTCACGCACTGCTTCTTGAAGAACATGCAAAAACCTAAAGAGTGGCCAGCATCATCGCCAGCGGTAAGGTGGGCAGCAAGGCATCCACGCGGTCCAGTACACCGCCGTGGCCTGGCAGCAGGCCACTGGAGTCTTTCACGCCCGCGCTGCGTTTAATCAGCGACTCGACCAGATCACCCACCACGCTCATTGCGGCCAGAAAGACGACCGACAACAACATCACCGCGATGCCATGGCGCTGGGCCAGACCGCTGTAGAGAGTCTCGCCGCCCAGAAAAATCCAGGCCAGCGACAAAAGAACCACACCTGCCATGCCGCCCCACACCCCTTCCCAGCTTTTGCCCGGGCTGATGGAAGGCGCAAGCTTGCCCTTACTGAAGCGTCCACCGAAAGTGCGGCCGGCAAAGTAGGCAAAGATGTCGGCCACCCAGACCAGCAGCAGCACCGACAGCAAAAACTGGATACCGATCACACGAGCCTGCGCGACGGCCAGCCAGGCCAGCCAGAGCACAACCAGGCCGCCCAGCAAACGCAGCGCCTTCGGGATCCTCGGCCAGCCAACAACGCCGTTGCGCAGGAGCCAGCCCCCGGCCAACACCCAGCCAGCGCCAGCTGCTGCCCAGAGAAGAGCCAGGGATTTCTCAAGCATGCCACCATACCAGGACAAGCCACAAGCCAGCACGCATGCCGCAGCAAGCGCAATCGAGCCGAGTGGTCCCAGCGCATTCAACCGACCCCATTCCCAGGCGCCAGCTGCAATCAGCAGCAGCGCAACGGTGCAAAAAGGAGTCGGGGTTTTGTAGAAAAGTGCCGGCAACAAAATCGCCAGCAGGACCATGGCTGTGATAACACGCTGCTTAAGCATCAGGCGGCCTTTTCAATTTTGTTTTTGTCATGCCCGCTGACTTGCGCCGAGGTCTGACCGAAACGGCGCTCACGGGTGCGATAAACCGCAATCGCTTCATCCAGCGCTGCCTCATCAAATTCCGGCCAGAGCGCGTCGGAAAAATGCAATTCCGTGTAGGCCGCCTGCCACAGCAAAAAATTGCTGATGCGCAATTCGCCGCCGGTGCGTATCAGCAAATCAGGGTCGGGCACATGCGCCAGCGCCATCGCCCGATCCAGTGACAACTCGGTAATGGCTTCACCCCGGCTGGCCAGCTTCTGCGCCGCCTGGGCAATATCCCAGCGCCCACCATAGTTGAAACACACGTTAAAAATCAGTCGCTGGTTGCCTGCCGTGCTGAGCTCGGCCTGCGCCAGCCCTGCCTGGACTTTTTCAGAGAGCCGCTGACGGTCCCCTACAAAATGAATCCTGACACCATTGGCATTCAGCGTGGGAACCTCCCTGGACAGGGACAGCGCCAACAGCGCCATCAAGCCAGATACTTCTTCGGAAGGCCGGTTCCAATTTTCAGATGAAAAAGCAAAAACTGTCAACACACCGATGCCGCGCTCCAGGCAAGCCCGGACACAGCGATTCAATGAATCAACCCCCTGCTTGTGGCCGGCAATACGCGGTAGAAACCGTTTGCCAGCCCAGCGGCCATTACCATCCATGACGATGGCCACATGGTGCGGAACGACGGGATGGGCAGCGGCCATAGTCAGTTCAGGCCAGGCGCGTTTTATTCAAACGGCCATGATGTCTTGTTCCTTGCCGGTGACCAGTTTATCAACATCGGCAATGAAACGGTCCGTGAACTTCTGAATCTCATCCTGCGAACGGCGCTCGTCATCTTCAGAGGCCAGCTTCTCCTTGACGAGCTTTTTAACGCCCTCGTTGGCATCGCGGCGCAGGTTGCGAATCGCCACCTTGGCGTGCTCGCCCTCGGCCCGCACAACTTTGGTGAGTTCCTTGCGGCGTTCTTCAGTCATGGCTGGCATGGGCACACGAATCAGGTCGCCCTGAGATGCAGGATTGAGGCCAAGATCGGAATCACGAATGGCTTTTTCGATTTTGGCACCCATGCCTTTTTCCCAAGGCGCGACGCTGATGGTGCGCGCATCGAGCAGCGACACATTGGCCACCTGGCTGATGGGCACCATGGAGCCGTAGTAGTCAACGTGCACGGTGTCGAGCAAGCCGGGGTTGGCGCGGCCGGTACGAATTTTTGTCAGGCTGTTCTTGAACGAATCCAGGGACTGCTGCATTTTTTGCTCAGTTTGCTGCTTGATCTCAACAATGCTCATGGTCGAATCTCCGAATTTTTAGGTGCAAAAAAAGGTGCGAAAGCATGGATCGTGGCGAAGGTTCAAACATGAACCAGGGTTCCTTCGTCTTCGCCCTGCACCACGCGCTTGAGCGCACCGTGCTTGAAAATACTGAAGACCTTGAGTGGTAGCTTCTGGTCGCGGCACAGCGCGAACGCAGTAGCATCCATGACCTCAAGGTTCTTGCGCATGGCTTCGTCGAAAGTGATGCTGGTGTAACGCGTAGCCGTCGGATCTTTCTTGGGATCGGCACTGTACACGCCATCAACCTTGGTTGCCTTGAGGACGATTTCGGCGCCGATTTCAGCGCCGCGCAGAGCCGCTGCCGTGTCCGTGGTGAAGAAAGGATTGCCGGTGCCGGCCGCAAAAATAACGACCTTGCCTTCTTCCAGGTATTGCAGTGCCTTGGGCCGGACATATGGCTCGACCACGCGCTCGATACCAATGGCCGACATGACGCGTGGAATCAGGCCAGCTTTGTCCATGGTGTCGCCCAAAGCCAGGGCGTTCATCACGGTTGCCAGCATGCCCATGTAGTCGGCTGTGGCTCGGTCCATGCCGACCGAGCCGCCCGCCACACCGCGGAAAATATTGCCGCCACCAATCACAATCGCCACCTCAACACCCATGCGGGTGATTTCGGCAATTTCTTCCACCATGCGTACGATGGTGGCGCGGTTGATGCCAAAGGCATCATCCCCCATCAAGGCCTCACCTGACAGTTTTAACAAGATACGCTTGTAGGCTGGCATGTGAAGACTTTCTGTAATGGGTTATTTCTGAAGTTTAGCGGCCTTCCGGCTGGACTGAAATGCAAAGCAGCCTTGGCGGCTTTGCCCGTTCAGGCAGCCTTGGCAGCCGCGATTTGGGCAGCGACTTCAGCGGCGAAGTCGTCGACCTTTTTGTCAATGCCTTCACCCACCACGTACAGCGTGAAAGATTTGACCACGGTGGCCTTCTCTTTGAGCATCTGCTCAACTGTCTGCTTGTCGTTCTTGACGAAAGTCTGGTTGTGCAGGCTGACTTCCTTCAGGTATTTTTGAACGCCGCCCTCAATACGCTTTGCAACAATTTCGGCGGACTGCACCGGCTTGCCATCAGCTTGGGCCTTGGCGGCATCCTCGGCCGCTTTAGCCGCAGCCACTGAGCGTTCTTTGGCGACCAGTTCCGCAGGCACATCAGCGCTGGACAGGGCAACCGGCTTCATCGCGGCCACGTGCATGGCGACGTCCTTGGCGGCGACCTCGTCACCCTCAAACTCCACCACCACACCGATACGCGTACCGTGCAGGTATAAAGCCAGCTTGCTGCCGGAAAAACGTTTGAAGCGGCGCACGCTCATGTTCTCGCCGATCTTGCCGATCAGACCTTTACGCACGTCTTCCACCGTCGGCCCAAAGCCGTCCAGTGACAGGGGCATGGCACCAATGGCGGCAACATCGGCCGGGTTGTTCTTGACGATGCCTTCTGCCACGGCGTTGGCAAAAGCCAGAAAACTGTCATTTTTGGTGACGAAGTCGGTTTCGCAGTTGATTTCCACCAGCGCGCCCACATCGCCTTCGCGATGTGCCACAACCACGCCTTCAGCAGTGATGCGGGAAGCTGCCTTACCGGCCTTGTTACCCAGCTTCACGCGCAGAATTTCTTCGGCTTTTTCAAAATCGCCTTGGGCTTCGGTCAGTGCTTTTTTGCACTCCATCATGGGGGCATCGGTTTTGGCGCGCAGTTCAGCGACCATGCTTGCAGTAATTATCATTTCTTTGATTCTCCGTTTGTCGTATTGACTTCGACGGGCGCTAACGTGGCACCCGCTCGTATCTGTTGTATCTTTTAGCTTGTGAAAAAGGGGCTACGCGAGCCCCTTTTTCGCGTCTGGCTCAGCGCCAAAACTAACAGGCGCCGTTATCAAACAGCTGCGTTTTGCACTTCCACAAATTCATCCGAACTCTCAGGCGAAACCGTCTTGACGAGATCGTTCCCGGCATTGGCACGGCCTTCGAGGACCGCGTCAGCGAGGCCGCGAGCGTACAGCGCCACGGCTTTGGAGGAATCGTCGTTACCGGGAATCACGTAGTCAATGCCAATGGGGGAATGGTTGGAATCAACCACGCCGATCAGCGGAATGCCCAATTTTTTGGCTTCCAGAACCGCGATTTTGTGGAAGCCCACATCGATCACGAAAATAGCGTCTGGCAGAGCCGCCATGTCCTGGATGCCACCGATGTCTTTTTCAAGCTTGTCGATTTCGCGCTTGAAGGTCAATTGTTCTTTTTTGCTGATGGAATCGAGGCCAGCTTCTTGCTGGGCTTTCAATTCTTTCAGGCGTTTGATCGAGGTCTTGACCGTTTTGAAGTTGGTCAACATGCCACCCAGCCAGCGCTGGTCAACATAAGGAATACCGGCGCGTTTGGCTTCCATCGCGACGGTTTCGCGGGCGGTGCGCTTGGTGCCAACCATCAGGATGGTGCCGCGATTGGCGGACAGCTGTGTCGCGAACTTCATCGCGTCCTGGAACATCGGCAGCGACTTTTCCAGGTTGATGATGTGAATACGGTTGCGATGGCCAAAAATGTAAGGGGCCATCTTGGGGTTCCAGAAGCGGGTTTGGTGACCGAAATGGACGCCAGCTTCCAGCATTTCACGCATACTTGTCGACATATTTAACTCCAAAGGTTGTGTCTAAAATCAGCGCTTATCGTCCGGAGAAATTTCCGGACAACACCTTGAGTGGCTGATTTGCGATTTGCCTTGCAAACAACAAAACTGTCATTCGCAAAGCCCGCTGAGTATAACACCCCCCTAACCCATGAACCCGTCAAAGCAGCTACCCGCACGAGGCGACCTCCATGCCACTCGCCAGGCCCTTCAATCCGGCCGGACCAGCCCGGGGGAAATCATCGAGCGCGCAGCCGCCATCGCCCAAAGCGAGGCTTGCCGCCATGTTTTTCTGACGGGCGCGATAGAAAGCCCGCCTTTTACGGCTGAGGCACTGACCAAAGCAGCCTTTAGTAACCCGGCTCAGCCGCTTGCGGCCATCCCCGTCTCGATCAAGGACCTGTTTGATGTCGCGGGCCAAACCACGACAGCCGGATCAACGGTGCTCGCCGATGCTGCGGCGGCCGGGGCAGATTGCCCCGCCGTGGCGCGGCTGCGTGCGGCGGGTGCGGTGCTCGCAGGACGCACCAACATGGTGGAGTTTGCGTTCTCCGGCGTCGGCATCAACCCACACTATGGCACGCCCGTCAATCCCGCTGATTCCGCCGTGAGACGAGTTCCGGGCGGCTCGTCATCAGGCGCTGCCGTGTCGGTGGCTACGGGCGCCGCCCTGGTGGGCCTCGGCTCCGACACTGGTGGATCGCTGCGCATCCCTGCTGCGCTGTGCGGCATCGTGGGTTTCAAGAGCACGGCGCGGCTGGTGCCGACCGAGGGGGCCGTACCGCTGTCCACCACAATGGACACCGTAGGCGCCCTGACCCGCTCGGTACGCGACGCGATCTCGGTGCACGAGGTGCTTGCGGCGCGCACCGTGCAGCTGGCGAATAAACCCCTGTCGTCCTGCCGCCTCGCAGTGGCGCGCACGCAGATGCAGGACGCGCTGGACAGCACAGTGGCCCAGGCTTTTGAGCACAGCCTTCAGGTTCTGCTTGACGCCGGTGCGCGCATCGAGGAAATTGCCCTTGATGAAATCAGCGATCTGGCCGCCATCAATGCGAGTGGCGGCTTTTCGGCCGCTGAGAGCTATGCCTGGCACCGGACCCTGATTGCCGGGCATGAGGCCGAATATGACCCGCGGGTGGCGCAGCGCATTTTGCGGGGTGCCCGCATGAGTGCCGCCGACTACATCGATCTGCTGGCGGCGCGCAAGCAGTGGATCGCACGCATGGAGGCCCGACTGAGCGGCTTTGACGCGGTGCTGTCGCCCACCGTGCCCATCGTGGCCCCGCCGATTGCCAGCGTGATGGACGATGACGCCGAGTTTTTCCGGATCAACGGACTTTTGCTGCGCAACACGGCGGTGGTGAACATGCTCGACGGTTGCGCGATTTCGCTGCCCTGCCACACCCCCGACCAATTGCCGGTGGGCCTGATGCTCTGGCACGCGGCACTGCACGACGATGCGGTGCTGGAACTGGCGCTCCAGGTCGAAATGGCGCTCGCTCAATCACTATAAAAATAATAGCTTCTCATGCCTATGAATATTGGGCTAGAGGCTAATTTGATGCAAAAAAATAAGCAACAACAACCGTGAATAAAAAAATTTACTGCTTCCCATCCCTCACCGCCGCGAGCGCCACTGCATGAAAATTGCTGTTATTGGCGCCGGCATCATTGGCATCACCACCGCTTATGAGCTGGCCGCGGACGGTCACGAAGTCACCGTGTTTGAACGCAGGGGTGCCGCCGCGGAGGAAGCCAGCTTTGCCAACGCTGGCATTGTCGCGCCCGGCTACGTCGCGCCTTGGGCGGCACCCGGCATGCCGGGCAAGGTTCTCAGCCACCTCTTCAGCCGCCATGCAGCGGTCAAGCTGAGCCTGCCCCTGTCAGGCAGCGAGCTGGCGTGGATGTGGAAATGGCTGCGTGCCTGCAAACTTGAAACCTACCTGGCCAACCGCTCGCGGCTGCAGCGTCTGGCGTTTTACAGCCGCGAAAGGCTGGCCCATCTAAGCGCTGAGCTGCAGCTGGAGTATGAATACAGCCAGGGCTATCTGGTGCTGCTTCGCTCTGAAAAAGACAGCCAGCTGATTCAGCCCGGACTGCCGCTGCTGCAGGAAGCGGGAATGGCGTTCAGGCAGATCAATGCCGAGGAAGCCCGACAGATCGAACCAGCGCTCAACCCTGACACCCCATTTTTCGGCGCTTTGCACCTGCCCAATGATGAAGTGGCCAACTGCCGACAGTTTGCGCTGCTGCTCAAGAACGAAGCCCAGCGGAGGGGCGTCAGTTTCGAGTTCAATACGACTGTGGCCCAGTTGGAAAGGGCACAATCAGCTAGTATTTTGATAGCAGGAGAAACCTCGCCGCGCGCCTTTGACAGCGTCGTCCTGTGCGCTGGGCTGGCTTCCGCACGACTGCTGAGGCCGCTGGGCCTGAAGATTCCGATCGCCGCCGTTTATGGCTACTCCATCAGCGCGCCGATTCGCGAGCCCCTCAATGCCCCACGCAGCGCACTGATGGACGAGCGCTACAAAGTCGCCATTTCCCGCCTGGGCAACCGCGTTCGCGTGGCTGGCAGCGCAGAAATCGGCGGCTCGCATGAACGCAAGCGCGCCGCTTCCATCCAGACCCTGTACAAGGTCTTGCACGACTGGTTTCCCGGCGCTGTGCAGCATGCCAACAGCTGCACCACCGTGCAGGAATGGAAAGGTGCGCGCCCGATGCTGCCCGATGGCCCGCCCATTATCGGTAGCAGCGGACGGCCCGGTCTCTGGCTCAACATCGGGCACGGCTCCAGCGGCTGGGCGCTAAGCTGCGGCAGCGCGCGCGCATTGGCCGACCTGATGGCCGGAAAATCCGCTGACATCGACATGGAAGGGCTGGACATCAGCCGCCTGCGCTGAACGGGCCGCCTCATAAGCCCTCACAATCAGCGGATGCAAAGAATCTCCAGCAACTTCAGCCAGCCGCTGTACGGCGTCGCCGCAACGCGCCAGATTGAACAGCAGGCCGCAGCCAGCCTGCCGCCACACACGCTGATGCGGCGTGCCGGTCTTTCCGTGGCGCGTCTGGCGCTGGCGCTGGCCCCTCATGCCCAGCGCATCTGGATCGCCTGCGGACCCGGCAACAACGGTGGCGATGGTTTCGAAGCCGCGCTGCACCTGCATCAGTGGGGGAAAACGGTGATCGTTACCTGGACCGGCCTGCCCACCGACAAAACCGGTTTGCCGCCGGATGCCCATGCCTCCCGCGAGCGGGCGCTGTTAGCGGGCGTGCCGATGGCAACCCAGCCGCCGCAGGATTTTGATTTGTGCATCGATGCGCTGCTTGGCATTGGCGCCACACTGGACCCCCAGCGTGCCAGCACAGC
>DASUIO010000141.1:0-3203 GCA_036279755.1 Polaromonas sp.
CAACATGCAGGACCTGCAGCGGCACCTGCGCGTCCGCACAAACCGACTCGCAGACGCGCACAAAGTCGTCGGCTGCAACCTGAAGCCCGTGGTGAATATGAATGGCCTGAACCTGCCCGGGCCAGCGCTGCGCAGCGGCCAGCAGCAAGGCGGTGGAATCCGCACCGCCGCTGTAGGCCACGCCCAAAGGCCGCGACGGAGAAAAAGATAAAGCAGTCAGGCCCCGCAGCGCCGGATTCACGGGATGAATTGTTCTCACCGGCTCGGAGCGGCTGGCGGCTGGCGTTGCCGCTGAAGGCTTATTTGCCGGCGTCGGCTTTGGTATCGATGAAGCGGCCATAGCTTTGCAGGCGTTCGTAGCGACGGTCCAGCAGTTCCTTGACCTTCAAATCGCTGACCTGCCGGAATGCGTCGTTGAGCGCCCGCTTCAGGAAGGCCGCCATCTGCTTGTGGTCGCGGTGCGCGCCGCCCACGGGCTCGTTGACGATCTTGTCGATCACGCCCAGGGCCTTGAGCCGGTGCGCCGTGATGCCCATCGCTTCGGCGGCTTCCTGCGCCTTGTCGGAGGTTTTCCAGAGAATGGAGGCACAGCCTTCGGGGCTGATGACGGCGTAAATCGAATACTGCAGCATCACCACCTGATCAGCCACCGAAATGGCCAGCGCGCCGCCGGAGCCGCCTTCGCCGATGATGGTGGTGATGATGGGCACTTCGAGCTGCGTCATTTCAAAAATGTTGCGGCCGATGGCTTCGGACTGGCAGCGTTCTTCGGCTTCAATGCCAGGGTAGGCACCGGGCGTGTCGACAAACGTAAACACCGGCAACTTGAACTTTTCGGCGGTTTTCATGAGGCGCAGCGCCTTGCGGTAGCCCTCGGGCTTGCTCATGCCAAAGTTGCGCAGGCCACGCTCCCTGGTGTCGCGCCCCTTTTGATGGCCCAGCACCATGCAGGCCGTGCCGTTAAAGCGCGCCAGGCCGCCCACAATACTCAGGTCGTCGGCAAAATGCCGGTCGCCGTGCAGTTCCACAAAATCGGTGAAGATTTCACGGATGTAATCAAGCGTGTAGGGCCGCTCCGCATGGCGGGCAATTTTGGTGATCTGCCACGGCGTGAGGACACTGTAAATATCTTTGGTGAGCTGCTGGCTCTTTTTGGCCAGCTGGTCGATTTCTTCTGAAATATCGACCGCTGACTCGGTTTGCACGTAACGCAGTTCTTCAATTTTCCCTTCAAGGTCCGCAATCGGCTGCTCGAAATCGAGAAAGGTCTTTTTTGCCATGTTTAGTCCTCAGGCTTTTTAAATCTTGAATTTGCCAGTGCTGCGCTGCGCGCTGCCCTCTAGGCGCCCGGCACCGGTATCGGGTCCAGGGAGCGCCAAATATACCAAGTTGCCACGCTGCAGTATGGCGCCCAGGCGGCGGCTACTTCGCGCGCATCGCTGCGACTGACGGATTCGCCGGAAAAATAGTTCTGACTGATGCCGTTGATCAGGCCAACATCGTCCAGCGGTAAAACGTTGGGACGAGCCAGGTAAAAAATCAGGAACATCTCGGCTGTCCAGCGGCCAATGCCGCGAATGGCCACCAGTTCGGCAATGATGGCATCGTCGTCCATCGCCTGCCAGTCCGTTACGTGGACTGTTCCTGCGTCAAAGTGAATCGACAAATCAACCAGATATTCGACCTTGCGCGCACTCAGGCCGCAGGCCCGCATGTCATCGACCTTGAGCCTGAGCACATCGGCGGGGGTCATTTTCTTGGGCAGCGCGGCAAAGCGGCGCCAGACCGTCTGGGCCGCCTTGACGGAAATCTGCTGGCCCACAATGCTGCGCGCCAGCGTGCTGAAGGCGTCACCGCGCGCCTGCAGGCAGGTGTCACCTAACTGCGGAATCAGCCGTTTCATGACCCGATCTTTTTTGATCAGATGCTTGCGGGCGTCGGCCCAATACTCAGGAACGATGACGGAGGTTCCCAAGCTCTCAGCGGCATCAGCGGCGCCGATCAGCTCAGGGCTCGCCAAGCTGCTTTGCACTATATTTTTCATAGCTGTTTGCACCCTTCCTGTACCGACTGGATGCCTAAATGGCTTAAACTTTTCACGATTGCACCTCCCAGGTGGTGCCCGTGGGCGAGTCTTTCAGCACAATGCCCTTGGCCAGCAATTCGTTGCGAATCCGGTCTGCCGCCGCAAAGTCTTTGGCTTTTTTGGCGTCGGCGCGGTGCGCTATCAGGGCCTGGATACTGGCGCCGTCCAGTTCGGAGCCCGCCTGCAAGAAACCGGCAGGCTCGGCTTGCAACAAGCCCAGGCAGCCGCCCAAGCTCTTGAGCAGCCCCGCCAGTTCGGCTGAGCCGGTTTTGTTGACTTCGCTGGCCAGCTCAAACAGCACGGCAATGGCTTCGGGCGTGCCAAAGTCTTCGTCCATGGCCGCCTTGAAGCGGTCGGCGAATGGCTGATCCCAATGAATCACCACGGCGGAAGGTGTGACAAGGTCGAGCGCGGTGTACAGCCGTTTGAGGGAATTTCGTGCGTCGTCCAGGTGCGCATCGCTGTAATTCAAAGGACTGCGGTAGTGCGCGCGGAGTATGAAAAAACGTACTGTTTCGGCATCGTATTTGGCCAGAATTTCACGGATGGTGAAAAAATTGCCCAGCGACTTGGACATCTTTTCGTTGTCCATGCGCACAAAACCGTTGTGCATCCAGATGCTGGCCAGCGGCTTGCCGAAGGCGCCTTCCGACTGGGCGATTTCGTTTTCATGGTGCGGGAACTGCAGGTCGGCGCCGCCGCCGTGAATATCAAACGATTCCCCCAGCAACTCGCAAGCCATGGCAGAGCATTCGATATGCCAGCCGGGACGGCCGGGGCCGTAGGTACTGTCCCATCGGGCATCTGGCGGCTCGCTCGGCTTGGCGCTTTTCCAGAGCACGAAGTCCAGCGGGTCGTCTTTGCCATCAAGCACTTCCACCCGTTCGCCGGCACGCAGTTCGTCGAGCGACTTGCCCGACAGCTTGCCGTAGCCCGCAAACTTGCGCACGGCGTAATTCACATCGCCCTTGTCCTGGCCCGTATGAGAGCGGTAGGCCAGACCCTTCTTTTCAAGCCTGCCGATCAGGCTGAGCATTTGCGGAACGAATTCGGTGGCGCGCGGCTCGTGGGTGGGACGCTCTATGCCCAGTGCGTCAGCGTCCTGGTGCAGCGCCTC
>DASUIO010000142.1:0-4166 GCA_036279755.1 Polaromonas sp.
CCGGAAAATCAGGAAAACACGCGCCGACCCAGCGTCGATCCCGCCGACAGATCACGCCCATCCAGCGTGTCATAGAGCTGCTCCAGATCCGCGTAGATCACCTCCATGGCTTCGGGCCGGATCGGGTTGCCGTTGTCGTCAATGATCACGCCGTCCATGCTGGTGGCCAATGTTATGGCAGCCTCGCACATGCGCGCAAAAGGCTGCTCGGAGCGCAGCACCTGCGGCACATCGAGTGACAACGTGACCTCGCGCAGTGCCGTTTGTTCGGGGTCTTCCGCCATCGCGGCCTGCGTATCAAAGGTCAGGCCAAGAATGGGGGCCTGGCCCGTCTGGCTTGCCGGCAGGACCATGCGGCCCGGTACGGAGCCGGCGATAAAACCGAGCCTGGCCGCGCTTTGCTGCACATAACCAGGGCTCCACGCTGTTTTGATGGCGCGCAGGGTGAAACTCAGCTGGGCATCGTGCCCGCTGGCAAACTGATCCAGCTCGCGGGCGCGCGCGACTTCGTCGAGCATTTCCGGAAACTCCGGCTCACCGCCAATGGCATCGGCAAAGGCCTGTGTCTTCATGACAAATTCCGAGTACTCAATCTGATTGAGCGCACCCGTTCGATTGGCCAACTGCACGCCGCACTGGAAGGCCGTGTAGCGATGGCCTGCGGTGGGAAATTCCCATTCGCCCGTGCCCACACTCAAGCCCTCGACACCGAACGGTTTGCTGCCGGCCCGGCGCGTGCTGGGCATGGCTGCCAGCGCGGCTTCACCCGAAACCACAGACTCCAGCACCACAGGCGCCATGGCGTCGATCAGGATGTCCAGGACTGGTTTTCTTTCCGTCGTTGTGAGCTTGACCAATGAACTCAGGCCCGAGTCGGTGTCAAAGCTGGGCTCCAGTCGGACCGCTGGTTCGTCGAGTCCCTGCGCTTGCCCGTGCTCCTGATGATTCTCATCCTGCTGCGCAGGCTCCTGCTCGGGGGCGGCTTCAGGGGTGGCCCGTTTAGGCTGGTTTCTGCGTGACGACCAGGCACTTTGGGCCACCACGCCCGCCAGCACCAAGCCGCCCATCACCGCTAAACTGATTTGGAGTGTGCTCATAGTTGTTATGCCGCCTCCGCAAAACTGAGAGCGGCTTCCATATCGACCGCCACAATGCGCGAGACGCCCTGCTCCTGCATGGTCACGCCGATCAACTGCTCAGCCATTTCCATGGCGATCTTGTTGTGGCTGATGAATAAAAACTGGGTTTCCCGGCTCATGCTCGACACCAGTTTGGCATAGCGCTCGGTGTTGGCATCGTCGAGCGGCGCGTCCACCTCGTCCAGCAAACAAAACGGTGCCGGGTTGAGCTGGAAGATCGCAAACACCAGCGCAATCGCCGTCAGCGCCTTTTCACCGCCCGAAAGCAGGTGAATCGTCTGATTTTTCTTGCCGGGCGGCTGTGCCATCACCTGCACACCGGCGTCAAGAATTTCCTCGCCCGTCATCATGAGCCTGGCGTTGCCGCCACCAAACAGCTCAGGGAACATGCGGCCAAAATGCCCGTTGACCGCTTCAAAGGTGCTGGAGAGTAAATCGCGCGTTTCCATGTCGATCTTCTTGATTGCGTCTTCCAGCGTTGCCATGGCTTCGTTCAGGTCGGCAGACTGCGCATCGAGGAACTGCTTGCGTTCGCGGGCGACGCTCAATTCATCCAGCGCGGCCAGGTTGACGGCGCCCAGCGACTGAATCTCACGGTTGATGCGGTCAATTTCGCCCTGCAAACCGGCGATGCGCACATTACCGGTTTGAACGGACAACTCGACGGCGGTCAGATCTGCCTGCGCGTCCAGCAGCAATTGGGCGTATTGCTCGAATCCCAGGCGTGCCGCCTGCTCCTTGAGCTGGAACTCGGTGATGCGCTGGCGCAGCGGATCGAGCTCGCGCTCAAGGGAAAGTCGCCGCTCATCGCTGGCACGCAGCTTGTTGGTCAGGTCATCGTATTGGCTGCGTTTGGCGCCCAGATCGGCTTCGCGCTCCAGCTTGACGTTGAGTGCATCTTGCAGGCCTCCTTGCGCCGCGGCGTCGTTCAGGCATGACAATTCCTCCTTGGCGCGCTCTTGTTCCGTCGCAATCGACGCGGCTTGGCTGGAGGCAATGGCCATGGAGCGGGTCAGCTCTTCGCGGCGCGAAGCCAGGCTGCGCAGCGCAAATTGCGCTTCCTGCGCCTGACGCTCCAGAGTGCGCTGCTGCTCGCGCGACTCGCCTAAACGGCGCTCGGCGCTGATGACCCGGTCATCGAGCTGCGCATGGCGTTCCTGGCTGTCGGCCAGTTGCATGTCGAGCTCTTCAAAGCGCCCCTCTGCCGTCACCTTGCGTTCCTGCAACTCGTCAAGCTGGGCGTCAATTTCAGCCATGTCGGCCTGAATCTGACCGCTGCGTGCGCGGGTTTGCTCGGCCATTTGCGTCAAGCGCAGCACTTCAACCTGCAATCCGTGGACACGGCTTTGGCCTTCGGCGGCTTCACGGCGGGCTGCGGCCAAGCGCTGGGCCGCATCAAGATAGGCGGCTTCTGCGCGCACCAGCGCGGAGCGGGCTTCGTCGCTGATCAGCGCCTGGGCTCTGGAGCTTTTCTCCAGGTTTTCAATTTCCTGGGCCCTGGCCAGCAGACCGGCCTGCTCGGAATCTGGCGCATAAAAGTTCACGCTGTGCCGCGTCACGGCGTGGCCGCTCATGATGTAAATCACTTCACCGGCCTGCAGCTTGTCTCTGGCCGCCAGGGCGTCATCCAAATTCTGCGCCGTGTAGCAGCCGTGCAACCAGTCACCAAATAGCGCGGACTGACCGGCATCGTTCAGGCGCAGTAAATCCGCCAGGGGTTTGAGATTGAGCGAGGGGTTGGAACGGCTAGGCGCCGCGGCATCAGGCGCGGTGTAAAACGACAGCTTGGCCGGCGGCGCACCTTGCCCGTCAGTGCCGGCAAAGCCGCGCACGATTTCAAGTCGGCTGACTTCGAGCGCGCCCAGACGCTCGCGCAATGCGGCCTCCAGGGCATTTTCCCAGCCTTGCTGAATGTGGATGCGGCTCCACAGGCCTTGCAGGCTGTCGAGGCCATGCCTGGCCAGCCATGGTTTGAGCTTGCCATCGGTTTTGACTTTTTCCTGCAGGGCTTTGAGCGCCTCCATGCGGGCCGACAAGTCAGCCCGTTTGGCCGATTCGGTGTTGACGGTCTGTTGCAGCGTGCGCCGCACTTCGTCAAGCTGCGGCACGCTGTCCGTCAGTTCGTGCAGCCGGGCCTCTGCCACAGCTTGAGCCTCCTGGGCGCCGGTAAATTGCGCGCTCAGGTTGACCAGCCGCGCTTCATCAGGCGCATTGAGCGCGTTGCGGTCGGCCGTCAGCCGCTCGTGCTTCAAGGCCAGCGTGCGCGACTGCTCTTCAATATGGCGCTGCTCGGCGGCCAGCACCTGAATTTGCTGTTGCACCTGGGCCACGCTGACGCGCTGCTCGTTGGCTTTGGCCTGTGCCTCGCGCAGCGATTCTTCAAGAGCCGGCAGTTGCGTCAATTGCTCTTCGGTTTGCGCCGCCAGCAGCTCGGCTTTCTCTTCGGCGTTAAAAACCTGCCCGGCCAGGCTTTCGGTCTCGACAGCCGCGTCTTCTTTGCGGGTGACCCACTGGTCGGTTTGTTCCCTGAGCTGGGCCAGGCGCTGCTCCACGCGCACGCGGCCATCCACCACAAAGCGGATTTCAGCTTCCAGCCGTCCCACTTCGGCGCTGGCCTCATAAAGCTTGCCCTGGGCCTGATTGACCTGGTCGCCGGCGGAATAGTGCGCCTGTCGAATGGTTTCCAGGTCGGCTTCAATGTGGCGCAAATCGGCGACGCGGCTTTCAAGTTCGTTCACCGCCTTTTCAGCATCAGCTTTCACCCTGGCCTGGTCGGCCTCGCTTTCGGCACGCTTCAAAAACCACAGCTGATGCTGCTTGAGGATGCCGCTCGCCTGCAGCGTGTTGTAGCGCATGGCTACTTCAGCCTGCTTTTCCAGCCGGTCAAGGTTGGCATTGAGCTCGCGCAGGATATCTTCCACACGGGTCAGGTTCTCGCGGGTGTCCGACAGCCGGTTGGCCGTTTCGCGGCGCCGTTCCTTGTACTTGGAAACCCCGGCGGCTTCTTCAAGAAACAGGCGCAGTTCT
>DASUIO010000143.1:0-2664 GCA_036279755.1 Polaromonas sp.
CCTGTTCCATCGCCAAGGCATTAACCATGTCGCGCACGATGGCCGCTTCACGATCGATGATCGACTGGCGAAAAAATGGCGCCTGGATCAGGCCTGTACCGACCACCATCGCAACGATCATCAGCAGGCTGATGATTGCGAACATTCTGGGCGGGGTGGTCACCTTAAACATCGCATGTCCTTGTCGTCCGTCTGCGCCGACTGGGAAATCATCATAGTCGAGTGCCTGAGCGCTGATACGGCCGCTGAATTACCTTCATCCTTCATCCTTGGTCCCGGGTTGCCGGAAGGCCGGTCAATGTATTTCAGCACCCGCACATCTGACTTGATGGGGCTGAGGGCCACGGCGCGGAACTGATCGGACAGCGTGGCGGGCCAGGCGTGCGTCGGTTGGGTTGTGCTTGGCTTCTTCCATCGCATGGATCATAGCGGGGCGGCAGCGTGTAGCAGTGCGTTGCTGCATACGGTTTTATGATGGCGACACGCGCCGCCCGGCTGAATCAGCGCCCGGCCGCTTCCAGCATCTGCAGCTTTGAACGCAGCGTATCCAGCTCATCAAGCAGTTCCAGCGCCAGCGCGGCGCCTGCGAGGTTGACGTCCAGATCGTTTTGCAGTCGCAAAGCAACCCTAGCCCGGTGCAGCTGCACCCCGGTAAAGCGCCAGTGCTCGGGCGTGCTGCCCTCCGGGATCAAGACGCCTTCGTTGACCAGCGACATGATCATGTCGGCCTGCGCTGCGCAGGCGCGGCAGACGTCGTCCAGAGTCAGCTCGGTCTGCTCTTCAAGGATGGAGCCGGGAAGTAGCGCCAGCGTGTAGTTCTGTGTCATGACTTGCCTCCCAGTTTGGCGCGTGGGTTAAAGGTCTTGAACTGCTTGGCCATGCCCTCATAAAACGATTTGGTCGCAGGGGTGTCTGCGTCGGGCAACGCGATCTGCAGCACCAGGTAAAAATCGCCTGGCGTCGTGCCCGGAAGGCCGCGCCCCTTGAGCCGCAGTTTGCGCCCGGTGGGCGAGCCAGCCGGTATCTTGACCTCGACCTGTCCCGTCGGCGTGGGGGCCTGCACCTCGGCACCGAGGGCGGCTTCCCACGGTGCCACGGGAAAGTCCAGATAAATATCGTGCTTGTCGACGCGGTAATCCAGGCTGCCCGGCGGGCGAGGGCGGAATTCCACGTCCAGGTACAGATCGCCCGGGCCACCTTCGCCCACGCCGGGCGCGCCCTGTCCGGCCAGGCGGATGTGCTGGCCGGCGCGTATGCCTTTGGGAATGCTGAAGGTGATCTGGTGTTCGCGCGGGACGACGTGCCCCTGGTCGTCCATCTCGGGTACGCGCAGGCTGAGGGTTCGCGTGGCGCCACTGAAAGAGTCTTCCAGGTCGATCTGTATCTTGGCGTGGTGGTCTTCGCCGCGCGCACTGTATCTTGCGCGGCGGCCACCGCTTTGGCCGCCACTGCTTCTGCCGCTGCTCGCAAAGCCCTGGCGGAACAGCGATTCAAAGAAGTCGCTGTGATCTCCAGCGTCAGCGCCAGTGAAGCCCCGCTCAAAATCGCGACCGGCATATTCAGCGCCAGCGTTCCATTCAGGTGGCGGGCGGAAATCCTGCCCGGCTTTCCAGTTGGCACCGAGCTGGTCATAGGCGGCACGTTTTTCGGGATCCTTCAGTACCTCATAGGCTTCGCCGAGCTCCTTGAAACGCACCTCCGCATTTTTTTCCTTGCTGACGTCGGGGTGGAACTTGCGCGACAGTTTGCGGTACGCCCGCTTGATGTCGTCTGCCGTCGCGTCGCGCGCCAGACCCATGATCTTGTAATAGTCCTTGAATTCCATGAAAGACCTTCATAAGAAATGCACGTCTACAGAAACAATAGCTGAAAATCTGCGGCTGAGGTGTAAGACATCGGCCCAAGTAGCAGGTTGCCAGCCACTCAAGAGCAGATTACTTGACCGGAATCAAGGTCCCCGCGGGCACGGGCACCGCAGTCACGCTGTTTTGCGGTGAACCTTCGATCAGGCGCTCGGAGTAGGTCAGGTACACCAGCGTATTGCGCTTGCTGTCCACCAGACGCACGACCCGCAGTTTTTTGAAGACGAGGGAGATGCGCTCGCTGAACATCTCTTCCTGCTGGTTCAGCGGCTTGGCGCCGAAGCTGATGAGGCCGGTCTGGCGGCAGGCAATTGAGGCTTCAGACCTGTCTTCGGCCAGGCCCAGCGCGCCCTTGATGCCGCCAGTTTTGGCGCGCGATACGTAGCAGGTCACGCCGCTCACCTTGGGATCGTCATAGGCATCAACCACAATTTTGTGGTCCGGGCCGAGGAACTTGAATACGGTGTCCACTTCGCCAATCGGCTCGCTGCTGGCCCCGCTGCAGGCACCAAGGAGCAGGGCCATGATGGGACCGTATCGCCTGGGGCTGAATCGTTTGATGGAGTCTGTTTTCATTGGAAGCCCTTGGGTTGGCATGGTGAATATGTTGGCGGGCATCAGCAGCTTTGCCTACGCCGTGGAATTTAGCCCCTAATGTACAAACCTCCAGCCGTCTATCATCGCGCGATGACGCCCAACACCCTCCAGACCGGCCCAACTCGTCTTCGCTTTCTCTTTGACGAACAGTATCTGGCCAGCCGTGCGCAAGGGGAGGTGCCACTGGCTTTACGCCGCGACCGCT
>DASUIO010000144.1:0-5095 GCA_036279755.1 Polaromonas sp.
GTGGTCAGCCGAACCTTGTATTTGCTGATCTTCTCGGCCTTTTCGATCCAGTTCACATTTTGCTGGGTCACGACCTTGTTCGCCGTATTGGCCACGAAGTTGAGCGTGTAAACCACCGAATCGGCATCGAACTCTTCGCCATTGTGAAATTTGATGCCTTCACGCAAGTCAAATTCAATAACTCGATCGTTGACCTGCTTCCAGCTCTTGGCAAGTTGTCCTTTGTACTCATTGGTAACCGGGTCGCGATAGACCAGCGTGTCCCATACATTGGCGCCGATGATCACGCCAATGCGCACGTTGTTGAAGAACGGGTCCACACTCTCGGGCGCCTGATCGTAGGCAAAGCGCAGGGTGTCGTCCTTTTTGGAGGCCACGGCCGCAGTGCTTATTCCAAGCAACCCTGCAACAACCGCGACGGCAGCAAATCGCAAAAAGCAGTTTGTGTTGCGTCGAGTTTTCATGAGAATCCTTTTTGCTTTGATTTGTTAATTTGACTATGGAATATAGCCATGCGGCGAGTCAGCCCATCACAGTGTTGACACCTATTTCAAATGATCAAAAATTTTGTTAGGTTATGTACATTTATATACATTTTTTAGCCCTCTCAAATGCGGCAGAGACAAAATGAATTTGATTGATCAGTTAACTGAGATGTTGGGACAGAGTGCCGTCTTGACGACTGGTGCGGAAGTCGAAGGCTTCGTCGAAGACTGGCGCGGACGCTACCGCGGTCCGGCGGCCTGTGTGGTGCTTCCGTCCAGTACGCCGCAGGTGGCCGAGGTGGTTCGTCTGTGCGCAGCGCACGGCGTGCCGATCCTGCCGCAAGGCGGCAACACCAGTCTGTGCGGTGGCGCCGTGCCCGATGCCCATGGATCGCCCCCGGTCATCGTCAATCTCTCTCGCATGCGCAAGGTGCGTGAGGTCGATGCCGCCAACAACTCCATCGAGGTTGAAGCCGGCTGCGTGCTGGTCGCCGTGCAGCAGGCCGCGGCAGATGCGGGCCGCCTATACGCCGTCAGCCTGGGTGCCGAAGGCTCCTGCCAGATCGGCGGCACTATTGCCACCAACGCAGGTGGCACCGGCGTGCTGCGTTACGGGAACACGCGTGACAATGTGCTGGGCCTGGAAGTGGTACTGCCCGATGGTTCGGTGTGGAATGGCCTCTACACCCTGCGCAAGAACAACACCGGGCTGGACCTGAAGCACCTCTTCATCGGTTCGGAAGGCACCATGGGTATCGTGACGGCCGCCACCCTGAAACTGCATCCGCTACCCACATCGCACGCGGTGGCGTGGATGGCCCCGCAAAGCCCGGCCGCCGCGCTGGAAATACTGGGGATGTTCCAGTCTGCCTGCGGCTCACGCTTATCAGCTTTCGAAATGATCGACGCCAACCAGTTGCAGATCGTGCTGGACCATGTGCCGAACCGCCGCAATCCCTTGTCCGAAATGCACCTCTGGCATGTACTGGTCGAATTGGCGGATGTCGGCGATGAACAGGTACTGCACGATGTGATGCAGCAGGTGCTGAAGCAAGCATTCAACAAGAGCTTGCTGAAGGATGCTGCGCTGGCCACCAGCGGTGCACAGCGCGCCGCCATGTGGGAGATCAGGCACAGTGTTTCCGAAGGCAATAAAAAGGCAGGTATCGGTTTGACCACCGACAGCGCCGTGCCGGTGTCGGCGGTTCCCGAATTCATAGAGCGCGCCACGGCTGCGGTGCGCAAGATCGTGCCCGATATGACGGTGATCATCGTTGCCCACCTGGGCGACGGCAACGTGCACTTCATTCCTTTTTTCACCTTCGCCGAGTGGGAAGCAATGCCTGAACGTGAGGCCATGGGGCAGCGTCTTCGCCACAGCGTGAACGAGGTAGCGCACACGCTGCGCGGTACCTTCAGTGCCGAGCATGGCGTAGGCCAGACGCATCTGCAGGAGATGGCGCATTTCAAATCTCCCGTTGAACTGGCCATGATGCGCAGCATCAAGCAGACCTTCGACCCCCGTGATCTTTTCAACCCCGGTCGCCTGCTGCCGCCCTCATAGTGGTTCGGGCGTGAAGGTCATTGACCTGCAGGTTCGGAAAAGCGGTTTGCGCCGTCAATCCACCTTGATGTCCGCCTCCTTGATCACCTTGGCGTACTTCGCTATTTCGGCGTTAATGTGCGCACCGAACTGCTCTGGTGTGGTGCCGACCGGATACATGCCCTGCGCAATGAGTTTGTCGCGTACATCGGGTGCCTTGAGCGCCTTGTTGGCCTCAGCGTTGAGGCGCGCAATCGCGGCCGGCGGGCTACCGCCGGTTGCGACCAACCCGAACCAAGCGGCTGCCTCAAAGTCAGCGAACCCGGACTCGGATACCGTCGGCACGTCCTTCAACGTATCCATGCGCTCGCGCGACGTGACCGCGATCGCCCGGATCTTGCCGCTCAAGATGTGCTGCGCGACTTCCGAATAATTGGCTAGCACCGCGTTGACATGGCCGCCGAGCAGCGCGTTCACTGCGGGCGTTCCACCGGGATACGGCGCATAGATCATTTCCAGCTTCATGACGCTCTTGAGCATCTCGCTCGCGATGTGCTGGGTCGTGGCGGGACCGACCGTGGCAAGGCTGAATTGCCCCGGCCGGCTGCGCACCAGCGCAATAAACTCGGCCAGCGACTTGACCTGGAGCACAGAGTTCACCACCAGAACCTGCGGCGAATTCACCAGCATCGTGATCGGCGCGAAATCCTTGATCGGGTCGTAGGGCAGTTTGGCGCGTACACCGGGATTGATGGTGAAACTGTTGGCCATCAGCAGCAGCGTGTGGCCGTCAGCCGGAGCGCGCGCGACGAACTCGGTGCCGATCACCGTGCCCGCGCCGGGGCGGTTATCAACCAGCACCTGCTGCCCGAGCGCATCGGACATCTTTTGTCCGATCAGCCGCGCCAGCAAGTCGGCAGTACCTCCCGGTGAAAACGGTACGACGATGTGCACCGGTTTGGATGGAAATCCCTGCGCCATCGCAGCAGCAATGCAGAAAATCGACGATACGAAAAACAGCGCCGAACGCAGCCAAATCTTCATCTCTACTCCCTCTGTGTCAAGAATAACCGGTTGATCGACTGCATGAATGAAAGACGTCAGTCGCCTTCAGACTCGCACAAACGGATAGGAAATTCAATTGCCGACTGCAAATATCGCTGCCGTTAGCACACTTGTCAAGCGCCGATTCCCGATTTCGAAACTCGGTTTATGCGAAACAGCGGCCTGAATGGGACGCGAGTTCAAGTCGGAAGTGCAACTTTGCAATTAACCGGTTGGGTGGGCGAGATGTGAGAGCATCCGTGCCTCTCGACCGTCAAGTCAAAGTTGACCAGAACGACCTATGCACATCTCACCCAAGACGAGCGCTACCAGATTGCCATTCTTGCCAAAGCCAGTCATGGCCAAAGCGCTATGCTCAATTGATGAACCGACACAAATCAACCATCAGTCGCGAACTGCGCTGCAACCGTGGTTTTCGCGGCTATTAACCCAAACATGCGCGGCGCGCGTCAAGCTACTTGTCGCCTCATTCATGCAGCCAGCTGCTGAATATCGTTACAAGCCGCCGAATGCGCTGTGATGATGCCTATGCAGATGGGGAGACCACAACACTATGGTCTGCCATGGCCCGAGATCTCGGTCTTCATATCGTTGGTGGCTTTGCTGAGCGGACTGGCTCAACGCTCTATAACTCCGCTGCCGTGATCAGCCCGGCCGGACGTATCGGGCTCTTTCGTAAGGTACATCTCTGGGGCGATGAGAACCTCTTCTTTTCACCAGGTGATCTCGGGTTCCCGGTGTTTTCGACGGAGCACGGCACGCTAGGGGTGGGCATTTGCTACGACGGATGGTTTCCTGAGTTTTACCGCAGTTGTGCGCTAAAGGGTGCGGAGTTGGTCTGCGTGCCTACCAACTGGGTGCCAATTAATGGGAAAGATCCAAAGCGCGAGGCTATCTCACCAGTATCGACAGTCCAAAGAACAAGGAATTCCTTGCCGCAATGCAAAAGAAATTCGGAAGCGACCTCAAGACACCAAACGATTTGTCAGTACCGCAGTATGAGGCTGTTTACTTGTACAAGGCTGCAGTCGAAAAGGCAGGATCAACCGATGCAAATAAGGTGATCGCAGTGCTTCCGACAGTGACCCGCTCATGCGCATCCAGCACGGCGCTGTACAAGAGCTCGGGCAACTGGGTGTTGCGGTCAAAAATGCGGGGGCGGTTCTGGTAGGCAATGCGCAGCGCATCGGGAAAGCCGCGGGTGGTCACCAGCAGCGTCGGCTCACCCTTGCGCTCCAGCAGTGCGTGATGGCCACGGTGGTGCCCATCTTCACGCAGGCCACCCGCTCGGGCGTAACGGGCTCGCCCACTTGAAGCCCGAGCAGGTGGCGGATACCCGCCACCGCCGCGCCTTTGTATTGGTCGGGGTTTTCGCTCAACAGTTTTGCGTGACAAGGGTAAAAGAGCCATCCACATTGGGGCGCCGGCCCACCACGTCGGTGAACGTACCGCCACGGTCGATCCAGAACTGCCAGCGTTGGGTGCCATCGATTTCCATGTGTTCTCGCAATCGTTGAAGCGTCGGGGACGTGAATTTTCAAGACCTAGAGGCTTACGGAATAAAGCGCTGGCGACGGAAGCTGTCGAAAATCCGGATGAACATGTCTTCCGAATCGACGAACTCCTGGAACCCGAACTTTCGCGCCTTTGTGTTGTCAAGCATGATGTCCCAGGTCGGGGCGAAGGCGTAGTTGGCGAACGCCCAACTGGCAGCCTCGGAAAAAGGCGTCGGCAAGAGATTGTGTTCGCGCACGATCTCGTTCCACAGGTCCTCCTTGTCGGCCATCATGGCTTCAAGATCGATCTGCTGCACGCCGCCGGCCTCCAGCCCGAAATACTCCGCAATCCGCGGCCACAGGTACTGCCACCGGAAGTGATCGCCATTGACCATGTTGAACGCTTCGTTGGCCGCGTTTGGCGTTGTGGCGGCCCACAGCATGCCTTTGTTCAGCAACTCCACATCGCTGGCGCAATGCACCGCCCGATAAGCGGCTTCCGGCCC
>DASUIO010000145.1:0-3193 GCA_036279755.1 Polaromonas sp.
AGTTGTCTGCGGTATTTCGGCTCATCGGATTTGCCAATGTGAAGTGCAAGAAGAGCATCTGGGGTGGCATGGTCGGGTTTCATAATTCGCAAAAACCAGAGTGAATTCAGCCGTGGGTCGGCGAACAATTTTCATGAGAAGATTTGCAGGGTGCTCGAAGGGACGCGATGAAGCCGATCCTCCGAAATTTCCGGAGGCCCGTACCGGGGTGAGAAATTTTCGAATAAATTGAATGTGGCGGGAATAAGCGGACCAGGCATTGCGTCTATTGCAGTGCCTCCTCTCATTTTTCCAAGCTTTCAACGAAAGAATCTTATGAAAACCCGTTTGATTTCAACACTGGCCTTCTCTTTTTTCGCGGTGGCATCGACCTTTGCCCATGCTGACATGGTTAAACCCGTTGGCGGGATTTTGGTCAATGCTGCAGGCATGACGGTCTACACCTTTGACAAGGATGTTGCGGGCAGCGGCAAAAGCATGTGCAGCGGCCCCTGCTCGACTGCGTGGCCTGCCGTCATGGCAGATGCTGATGCCAGGCCGGAGGGCGATATGACGATCTTGACGCGCGACGACGGCGCCAAACAATGGGCCTACAAAGGCAAACCGGTGTATCTCTATGCTTCCGACGCCAAGCCGGGCGACAGGAAGGGTGACAACTTTAAAGACGTGTGGCACGCCGTCAAGCCCTAAACTTTCACTGCCCCCGCACGCTCGGCTCGTCTCTTTCAGACTCATGCTTGCCCAGGACGAAGCCGATATTGTGGCGTGCATTCCCAGCCTGCGCCGTTACGCGCGCGGGCTGACCGCGGACCGCGATCGCGCTGACGACCTTGTGCAGGACACGCTTGAGCGCGCGTGGAGCCGGTTCTCGATGTGGCAAAAGCGTGGCGAGATTCGGGCCTGGATGTTTGGCATCATGCACAACGCATTTGTCGACCGCCTGCGGTCCCAGCGTTCGCGCCCCGAAGACAGCGCGGGCGACGAGTTACCGGAATTGCCCGAGCGCGCCACGCAGGCTGACCGGCTGGAGGTGCGCGACCTGGACCGATTGCTGCAGCGGCTGCCGCACGAGCAGCGGGAGGTCTTGCTTTTGGTGGGCGTTGAAGAATTCAGCTACCAGGAGGTTGCCAGCGCACTCGGCGTGCCTGTGGGCACGGTGATGTCACGCCTTTCGCGGGCGCGTGAGCGTTTGCGCGCCGAAATGGAAGGACGCGAAGTGCTCAGCAAAATCCAGCGGATTAAGTAAGTTATGGAAGAGATCAAACTCACTGGCTCAATCGGCGCGGTCCCCATCACCGAAGCCGATCTGCATGCCTATGTGGATCAGCAGTTGACTGCGGCACGTCGCGTCGACATTGAGCAATTTCTGGCAGGCCGACCGGATGAGCGCCAGCGTGTGCTGGAGTGGCAACGTCAAAACCAGCTACTGAAGGCCTGGCTTGATCCCGTGGTGCGGGAGCCGTTGCCCCTTCGTTTGCCCCTGAGACCGGAGGCCACTCAATGGCCGTGGCGCAGTTTGGCGGCGGGTATTGTCATTGCTGTGGTCAGTGCCAGTTCCGCCTGGTTTGTTCGCGGCGCGCTGGACAGCGATGTCGCGCGTCTTGCCTCTGTAAAGCCCGGAAATTTGCCGGGCTTTGCACAGCGCGCCGCCGTTGCGCATGTGGTTTACAGCCCGGATGTCCGCCGCCCGGTGGAGCTGGGTGCCGACCAGGAGCAGGCACTGGTCACCTGGCTGAGCAAACGGCTAGGCACGCCGGTGCGCCCGCCTGCCTTGAATGCCATTGGCTACGAATTGGTGGGCGGGCGTCTGTTGCCCGGTGACAAGGGGCCGGTGGCGCAGTTCATGTACACCACGGCCAGTGGCCAGCGGCTCACTTTGTATGTCACACGCGAAGCCGCCGGGCGGGAAACCGCCTTCAAGTTCGGCCAGGACGGTTCGGTCAATGTTTTTTACTGGGTCGACAAGAACTTTGGCTATGCCTTGTCGGGCGGCGTTGATCGCAAGGAATTGGCGCGCGTTTCACAAGAGGTTTACCGGCAGCTTGAGCCCGCGTGATAACCCCATGCGCTCGACCACCCTGGCCACCCAAAACGGCAGGTAGCGCTCCAGCCGGCGCTGGCCTGGTCGCCTCTTTTTGAAAAGAGGTGGCATTCCATCATGTCACTTTGGCGCGCAGATAGTCCAGGAGGTCGTTCAGTGTGCGCAATCTGGCGTAATCGGACTCCGGAATATCGACCTTGAGTTTGTCATGCAAGCCGATGAGGAAGTTGAGCCAGTCCATCGAGTCGAGGTCGACCTGGGCGCGCAGCGGCTGATCGGCGACGAGATCGCTCTCTTCCATCTCCGGAGCGATGGATTTGAGTGTGGACACCACGGCGGCCAGGAGTTCTTGTTGTTCCATCGCTGGCTCGTCCATCAGAGTTGTTCAGGACGCTGCAGTCGTTCGCGGACTTCAGCAAGGAACAGCGCGCCATAGTGGCCGTCGGAGACGCGGTGGTCGGCAGCAAGACTCGCCGTCATGGCTGGCATGACGCAAAGGGCGCCGTCTGTCACCCACGGCATCTCACGAATTCTGCCGAAGCCGACCAGGGCAACCTGCGGCGGGTAAATCACGCCGTAGACGGTGTCCACGCCCTGGTCGCCCAGATTGGTCACGGTCAGGGTCGGGTCCGACATCTCGGAGCTGCGCAGCGATCCGGCGCGGGCTCGCCTGACCAGGTCGGTGAGATCGCCCATGAGTTGATCCAGTGATTTCTCTGCGACTTCATGGATTGCCGGTGCGATGAGTCCTCCCTGCCTTAATGAAATCGCCACGCCGATATGGATGGCCTGGGAAGGCTGGTGCATTCCGTTCAGATAGAAGCCATTCATATCCGGGTACTTTTTCAGCGCCATGGCTACCGCCTTGAGTTGAAGCGTGGCCATCAACAGCCGCTCGGTGATGCTGCGTTTTTCGTTGCTTGCCGCCAGCCACTCCTGCGCTTTGCGCATCGGCACGGTCTCGCTCAAATAGTAGTGCGGGATCTCCCGCTTCGAGCGGCTCATGGCGGCCGCGATGGCCTTGCGCATCTGCGCCTGCTTGTCTGGCGCTGCAGCCTGCGCTTGCGTTCGCAATTCGGCGGCCTGTTGGACATCCTGCAAAGTCACCGCACCGTCAGGGCCTGTGCCGGCCAGGGCCTCGATGTCGATGCC
>DASUIO010000146.1:0-4098 GCA_036279755.1 Polaromonas sp.
GGGCGGCAAACCGTGCAGGTCTGAAGCGTTGACGCGCATCGATGGCAAGCCCGCCTGCAGGCGTTGCAGGAGATGCTGGTTGAAAGCGCCGCCACCACAGACGATCAGCTCTTTGCTCTCTTTTCCATAGCATTTAATGCCCGCTGTACAAGCGCTAACAGTGAATTCGGCCAAGGTATTTTGAATATCCTCGGGGTGTTCCGCGCTGAAAGGCCGCAGTTTTTCAGTCAGCCAGGCCAGACTGAAAAGGTCTCTGCCGGTACTTTTAGGAATTGCCAGGGAGAAATAAGGTTCATCCAGCAAGCTGGCCAGCAGCTTGGGCAACAGCTGGCCGCAGGCGGCCCAGGCGCCGCCTGCATCGAAAGGCTGGCCGGTGTGCTGCTGACACCAGGCATCCATCAGCGCATTGCCCGGCCCGCAGTCGAAACCCAGCACGGGCGAATCGGGGTGATGGGGCAATACACTGAGGTTGGAAATACCCCCCAGATTCAGCACGGCCACCGTGGCATCCGTGCGGCCAAAAATACGCTGGTGAAAGGCCGGTACCAGCGGTGCGCCCTGACCGTCGGCGGCGATATCGCGGCTGCGGAAATCCGCCACCACATCAAGACCGGTGAGCTCGGCCAGCAAGGCCGGGTTGCCCAGCTGAAGCGTGTAGCCCACGCCTGCGGCCTCGGTGGAAGTTCTCTGGGGCTGGTGCCGAACCGTCTGCCCATGCGCGCCAATGGCCTGAATCTGCGCTGCGGCGACACCTTGCGCGGCGGCGTGCTTCAGCAGGGTACCGACGACCCTGGCATAGACTGCCGCCAACTGGTTGCCGGCGAGTGCCGCGCGGTGCAGTTCGTTGTGCGTAGGCGAATTGAGCGCCAGCAACTCTGCCCGAAAACTGTCCGAAAACGGCTCGGTGGCACTGGCTATTACCCGCAGTTTTTTGCCTGAAAAATCCACCAGCACCCCATCGGCGCCGTCGAGTGAGGTGCCTGACATCAGGCCGATGGTGTAGTCGTCGATCATGCGGCTATTTTGCCGCAGGGCTGCTGCAGTTACTCCGCCCGGGTCTGGCTGATGGTGGCTGCGGCCTGCAGCTGATTTTTGACGCCAGCGGCCTGTTGCCTGAACAGCGGCAGGGCGGCCGTCGAAACCGGAATGGTTTCGCTCTGCTGGGCTGCCGTCATGGGGTCCTGCTGCATGCCGTTGACGCGGACCTCGAAATGCAGGTGCGGGCCGGTGGCCCAGCCGGTTGAGCCGACCAGGCCAACGGTTTGGCCCTGGCTCACATTCTGGCCGCGCTGCACCATGATCTTGCTCAGGTGCGCGTACACCGTTTCGCGGTTGTTGCGGTGCTTGATGAAGATCACATTGCCGTAACCGTTTTGCACACCGGCAAACTCCACTACACCGTCGCCTACAGTTCGTGCGGGCGTGCCGGTGGTGGCCGCAAAGTCGGTACCCAAGTGAGCGCGCCACTGTTGCAGAACGGGGTGAAAGCGCATGGCAAAGCCGCTGCTGATCCGTGAGAACTCGACGGGCGAACTCAGGAAAGCACGGCGCAGGCTCTGGCCGTCCAGTGTGTAATAGCCGCCCTTGTTGGGTGCACCTGCGGCGTCCTTGCCCGGTGGCTGGAACCACATGGCCTGGAAGGCCTTGCCGGCGTTGACGAATTCGGCCGACAGCACGCGGCCGGTACGCATTGCTTCGCCATCGGCTTCCAGGGTTTCGTACACCACGTTGAAGCGGTCACCCTTGCGCAACGCACGGCGAAAATCGATGTCGCCCGAGAAAATCTCCGCGATCTGCACGCCTACGCCATCGGGAATGCGGGCTTCGTCGGTGGCGGCAAAGAGCGAGGTCTGAATGTTGCCGCTGGCCAGCCGGGCCGAGCTGGTGTAGAGGGCTGTCTCAATGCGCGAACTGAAGCCGGTAGCCGTGCGCTCGATCAGCAGACGGTTGAATACCGCTTGGTCATCGCTGGGCCAACGCATGCTGAGCTTGAGCAACTGCTGGCTGTCGCTGGCTTCCACCGTGACGTTTTTTCCGGGTCGGCCGGCCAGTATGACCTGCGCATTGGGGTCTTTACGCAAAAAGGCCGCCGCCGCTGCGTCGTCCAGGTTCAGGCGTTTGAGCAGGGCGTCGGCGGTGTCGCTGCTGCGCGTGCTTTCGGTGCGAAACAGATTGAAGCTGAAATCGGCGAGCGCATCGGTCTGCACCTGTGTGGGCAGCGGCTGCACCACTTCCACCACCTGGTGAACCGGCAAATCGGCGGCATCGGGCGCCAGTGGCACTACGCCGAATGCCGTGACTCCGGTACCCAGCAGCAGCGCTGCAAGGCTGGCGGTGACCCGTTTGGGGTGGTGACGGAGGCTGTCGGCGAGGCCGCGCAGGAGGCGGGAGGAGAAAGGCAGGATGCGGGAGTAGGTTGGCAGGCGCAAAGCGAAATTCCAACTGAAGTGCGTCGGGCCACAAAGACATGCCGGACTGCGATATAAGGAAATCGGTGACCGGCCTGTTCAGGTCTGGAGGTCATCGGACTGGAAAAAGTTCGGATCCTGATCAGCAAGTGGCAGGCCAACTAAAATGGCGGGCTGATGTAGGAAAGCACCTATTATATCTGTCGGACTTTTTCCCGGCATGAGAAAAACCCTTATGAATCAAGACCTTGTTACAAATTTTCCGGTAACTGAACGTGTGCAGGAGGCGCTGGCTGTGTCGCTGCGGGGCTGCGAAGAGCTGATTCCCCAGGATGAATGGGTCAAAAAGCTGGCCCGCAGCGAGGCTACCGGCGTGCCGCTGCGCATCAAGCTGGGGCTGGATCCGACCGCGCCCGACATCCACATCGGGCACACGGTGGTGCTCAACAAAATGCGCCAGTTCCAGGATTTGGGCCACACGGTCATTTTCCTGATTGGCGACTTCACCACCCTGATTGGCGACCCTTCAGGGCGCAACAACACGCGCCCGGCCTTGAGCCGCGAGCAAATCGAGGCCAACGCCGAAACCTACTGCAAGCAGGCCAGCCTGGTGCTGGACCCGAGCAAGACTGAGATTCGCTTCAACAGCGAGTGGTGTGACGCGCTGGGTGCCCGCGGCATGATCAAGCTGGCGGCCAAGTACAACGTGGCCCGCATGATGGAGCGCAACGATTTTCATGACCGCTTCAAGGCCGGTACACCGATCAGTGTGCATGAGTTTTTGTACCCGCTGATGCAGGGCTACGACTCGGTAGCGCTTCAATCCGACCTGGAACTGGGCGGTACCGACCAGAAATTCAACCTGCTCATGGGTCGGCATCTGCAGACCGAGTACGGCCAGGAGCCGCAGTGCATTTTGACCATGCCGCTGCTCGAGGGCCTGGACGGCATCGAGAAGATGTCCAAGAGCAAGAACAACTACATCGCCATTTCCGAAGACGCCAACAGCATGTTTGCCAAGGTGCTGTCGATCTCCGACGTGCTGATGTGGAAGTGGTACACCTTGCTGTCCTTTCAAAGCGAAGCCGATATTGCCGCGCTCAAGGCCGAGGTCAGTGCCGGCCGCAATCCGAAAGACGCCAAGGTCGCCCTGGCCAAGGAAATCACAACGCGCTTTCACTCCAGCGCCGCAGCCGATGCCGCCGAGCAGGATTTCATCAAGCGCAGCAGGGGCGGCGTGCCCGATGAAATCCCCGAGGTGTTCCTGTCAGGCGCGCCGCTGGGGATTGGCGCCTTGCTCAAGGCCGCAGGCCTCGCGCCCTCGGGCAGCGAAGCCAGCCGCCTGATCGAAGGCGGCGGTGTGCGGGTGGACTCCAGCGTGGTTAGCGACAAGGCCTTGCGGTTGGGTGCCGGCACCTATGTCGTGCAGGTGGGCAAGCGCAGGTTTGCGCGGGTGATGTTGGCGTGACGGCCTGTTGACCTGCACATGAAGGCGGTGCTGCAGCGCGTGGCCGAAGCTCGCGTGGTGATTGCCGGCCAGACGGTGGGCCAGATCGCCCAAGGGTTACTGGTGCTGCTGTGCGCCGAGCGCGGCGACACCGAGGTGCAGGCCGACAAGCTGCTCGCCAAAATCCTCAAGCTGCGAATTTTTTCGGACGAGGCTGGCAAGATGAACCGCAGTGTGCAGGAC
>DASUIO010000147.1:0-3309 GCA_036279755.1 Polaromonas sp.
CCGCCGCCCAACATGCGGATGATGAGTTCCACGCCGTGCGCCGCCGCAAACAACGGAAACAACTGCAAGGCCTGCGACGGCACCGTGAACCAGAGCAGGCGGCGGTGAATCATGGCGGCAAAAAAGCTCAGTGCCGTGTAGGACAGCGCATGCTGCCCGAGCAGGGAAGACTGTTGCACATCCATGCCCAGGCCGAACATGAAGGCCACGCCAATACCCACGCGCAGGGGCTGATGCACGTTCCAGAAAACCAGCACCAATGCCAGGAAATCAGGCATCCAGGGCACGCGACCAAGCGGCAGCATGTTCAGCAGCATCGCCGCGATCAGGCTGAACCAGATAAACACCGGATTGACAGGCAACAGCAGTTGCTTGCCAGAGCGCATGATCATTTGGAGGTTCCCTTTTTCGCGGGACGCGCCGGCGCAGCGTCAGTGGGCCGCGGCGGTACCTGGCTGGCCATGGGCTTGACCACGATGACATGCCGCGCGCCTGCGACGAGGGCTTGCGGCGCAGCGTGAATTTTGGCAAAAGCCGATTCGGGGCGACGCTCGATCCGGTCGATTTTGGCGACGGGCAAGCCAGCCGGGTAGACGCCATCGACGCCGCTGGTGGTCAGCAGGTCGCCCTGCTGAACATCGGAGTTGCTGACCATGAAGCGCAGCTCAAGCCCGCCGCCGGAGAGAGATGGATCGCCAAAGGCCACGCTGCGCGCGCCAGTGCGCACATTCAGCACGGGAATCGCCAGATCACGGTCCACCACCAGCGTGACTTCACTGACCAGCGGATGCACACGGGTCACCTGCCCCAGCACCCCGGACTCATCCAGCACGGGCGAACCCAGGTCCACGCCCTGGAGCATGCCCTTGTCGATGATGACCTTGCGCGTGTAGGGATCGGCCGCGTCATACAGCACTTCGGCCGCCATGATCGGGATGGCGAGCTGCTCGCGCAGGCCCATGAGTTTGCGCAACTGGTTGTTTTCCAGTGTCAGCTGTTCGACCTGGCCGGCGCGCAGCGACTGCAGCGCCAGCTTTCTGCTGGCGGCTTCACTGTTTGATTCGGCCTGGCTCAGGCTGGTGAAATATTCGCTGCCGCTTTTTACCGCATGCACCGGCTGCAAGGCCAGCCACTGCACCGGATACAAGGCAGTGGCCAGCACGGAACGAATCGGCTGAGTGACGCCAAACCTCGCGTCCGCCACCATCAACAACAGCGACAGCGCGCCAAAGAACATCAGCTTGGAAAGTGCCGACGGCCCCTGATTGAAAAAAGGCGGCGGGGATCTGTCGAGTGTTCCTAAGGACATGATTCGCGGTCAAGCTGGGCCCGCTGCATACGGTCGCTGTGCAAGGTGAGGAACGGCGCGGAAGAACGACGCAGGAGGCCTTATTCCGTGGTGAAGATGGAGCCCTGCCGGTCCATGCGCTCCAGCGCAATGCCACAGCCGCGCACCACGCAGGTCAGGGGGTCTTCGGCCACCAGCACCGGCAAGCCGGTTTCTTCGGCCAGCAGGCGGTCCAGGTCACGCAGCAAGGCGCCGCCGCCGGTCAGCATCATGCCGCGGTCGGCAATGTCGGCACCGAGTTCGGGGGGGGTTTGCTCCAGCGCGTTCTTGACGGCCGAAACGATCTGGTTCAAGGGATCGGTCAGGGCTTCGAGAATTTCGTTGCTCGAAATCGTGAAGCTGCGCGGCACGCCTTCCGACAGGTTGCGGCCCTTGACTTCCATTTCCCTGACTTCGGAGCCTGGGAAGGCCGAACCGATGTTTTTCTTGATGGCTTCAGCCGTGGGCTCGCCGATCAGCATGCCGTAGTTGCGGCGGATGTAATTGATGATGGCATCGTCAAAGCGGTCGCCGCCGACACGCACGCTGCCTTTGTAAACCATGCCGCCCAGCGAGATCACGCCGACCTCGGTGGTGCCGCCGCCAATATCGACCACCATGGAGCCGCTCGCTTCGGAAACCGGCAGGCCCGCACCAATGGCCGCGGCCATGGGTTCTTCAATCAGGAACACGGCGGCAGCGCCGGCGGCCTCGGCGGCGTCCTTGATGGCGCGGCGCTCGACCTGGGTGGAACCGCAAGGCACGCAAATGATGATGCGCGGACTCGGCGTAAGCAGCCTGCGCGGATGCACCATCTTGATGAACTGCTTGATCATCTGCTCGGTGATCACGAAGTCGGCGATGACACCGTCCTTCATCGGGCGGATGGCCTCAATGTTGCCGGGCACCTTGCCAAGCATGGCCTTGGCCTCGCGGCCGACGGCCTGGATCACTTTCTTGCCGTGAGGGCCACCTTCGTGGCGGATGGCGACCACCGAGGGCTCATCCAGCACAATGCCCTTGTCGCGCGCAAAAATCAGGGTGTTGGCGGTGCCAAGGTCAATCGCCAGGTCGGTAGAAAAGTACCGACGGAAAGATTCAAACATATACAGGAGTCCGGTTGGGAGCATGCGCAAGCTTCGTTGCGTCATCGCCTTTTATGATTAACCAATAATGAGGGAGGGAGGGTAAGAAGAGAGTTGGGCTAAAGTCTTCCGAAACCTTCTGAAACCCGGTTTCCAGCGCCTAAAAAGCGCCTAAAGAGTGCATCCGGCCGTGATTTCAGATCAAAGGCAGGATAATAACGCATCCCCTGTGAATCGAGGGTCCCGCAAGAAGCACTTTTTCAGCTTTACACCTCGTTTCAGTTAGCATTTTTACTGTATTTTTCTCCTGTACTCCTTCACGAACACCCCTCATGGCACTGACACCCCAAGACATCGCACGCGTCGCCAACCTGGCCCGGCTGGAGTTGCGTCCTGAAGAAACCGAGCACACCCTGCGCCAGCTCAACGGCTTTTTCGCCCTGGTCGAGCAGATGGAAGCCGTCAACACCGAGGGCGTGGAGCCGCTGGCCCATCCGGCGGCCATCCTGGGCGACGTTGCCCTGCGCCTGCGTGACGATATCGCCAGCGAACCGAACCAGCGCGAGGCCAGCCAGGCCAGCGCACCCGCCGTGGAACGCGGCCTGTTTCTGGTTCCCAAGGTGATTGAATGAGCAGCCCGATGAAAAACATTGACTTACACAATCTCGGCGTAGCGCAATTGGCCGCCAAGCTGGCCGCCAGGGAAGTCTCCAGCGTGGAGGTGACGCAGCACTTTCTGACGCGCATCCAGCAGCACGACCAGCTCGGCGCCTTTCTGGCGACAAATGCCGAGGTGTCGCTGGCGCAGGCCCAAGCCGCCGACGCGCGGCTGGCCGCTGGCGAACGCACCCCCCTGCTGGGCGTGCCGCTGGCGCACAAGGACGTGTTTGTGACGCG
>DASUIO010000148.1:0-2647 GCA_036279755.1 Polaromonas sp.
AAGGAATTTCATGCTCAGCCTGAACGATATTGAACAAGCCGCACAGCGCCTGCAGGGCCATTTGCTGAACACGCCCTGCGTGGCGTCAAAGACACTGTCCCAGCTCACCGGAGCGCAGATTTACCTGAAGTTTGAAAACCTGCAGTACACATCCTCGTTCAAGGAGCGTGGCGCCTGTAACAAACTCGCACAACTTTCATCCGACGAACGGCGCCGCGGCGTGATCGCCATGAGCGCGGGTAACCATGCTCAGGGTGTGGCCTATCACGCGCAGCGGCTGGGTATACGCGCCGTCATCGTGATGCCGTGCTTCACGCCGGGCGTGAAGATTGAGCGCACCCGCAGCTTTGGCGCCGAGATAGTGCTGCACGGCGATACGCTCGATGAATCGCACGCCCATGCGCTGGCGCTGGCCGAACGCGAGGGCCTGGTCTTTGTCCACCCCTATGACGACGAAGCCATCGTGGCGGGCCAGGGCACCGTCGGGCTGGAGATGCTGCAGGCGGTGCCGGACCTGGAGACGCTGGTCGTCGCCGTGGGCGGCGGCGGCCTGATTGCGGGAATCGCCACGGCAGCCAAGGCCCTCAAGCCCGGTATTGAAATTATCGGCGTGCAAACCTCGCGCTTTCCCGGCATGGTCAACGCCATCAAGGGCACCCACTACCCGCAGGGCACCAGCACCATTGCCGATGGCATTGCGGTCGGCACGCCGGGCCTTATCACGCAAGCCATCATTGCAAGACGGGTTGACGACCTGGTGCTGGTCGACGAAGGTGACATTGAGCAGGCCATCGTGATGCTGCTCGAAATTGAAAAAACCCTGGTCGAAGGCGCAGGCGCGGCCGGGCTGGCGGCGCTGCTCAAATACCCGGCGCGCTTTGCCGGAAAAAAGGTCGGGCTGGTGCTGTCCGGCGGCAATATTGACCCGCTGCTGCTGGCCGCCATCATCGAGCGCGGCATGGTGCGCGCCGGGCGGCTGGCCCGCATCAAGGTCAGTGCGCGCGACATCCCCGGTTCGCTGGCCAAAATCACCGCGACCGTGGCCGGCGCCGGCGCCAACATCAACGAGGTGCACCACCAGCGCGCTTTCACCATGCTGTCAGCCCAGAATGTGGAAATTGAACTGGTGATCCAGACGCGCGGTCGCGATCACATTGAGCAGGTGCTGGCGACGCTGCAGGCGGCGGGTTTCGAGGCGGCGGAGCAGCACTGAGATTTGAAGCGCCGGTGGGGCGGACGGCGCTCAGTTCCAGCCAATGACCTCAAAACCGTTTTCGCTCAGGCAACGGTGAACGAAATTACGGTAGGTGGCATTGGGTTTGTCATTGTGAAATGCACCCGACACCGCCCCGGCTGAGCCGCCAACGGCAGCGCCCGCAGTACCGGCCCGCAGCATGCCCTCGCCGCCCCGGCCTGTGATAAGCGCGCCAACGGCCGAGGCCACGCCCGCCGTAGCGGCGCCCTCGCCGGCGCGGCGGCCCACTTCGTTGCTGTTTTGCGTTGGCGTCAGACCCGCCGTTCTGGCCCGCGACATGCACGCATTGACTTCCTGCTGGCCGCGTGCCTCGCCCACGCGATTGAGCGTGGCGTTGGGGTACAGCACCGGCCTGGCCGAAGCGCTGTTGGGCCCGCTGGCTGCGCAGGCTGAAAGCAGCACCAGCGCCGCCACAGCGGCGCATGCCGAAAAAAGTTGAGCTGAAAATTTCATGCCTTCCTTTCATAAAGTAGCGTCATAAAGGGTAGCGCAAAAAGGGGCGTCAGGCAGTGATTGCCACTGCACGCCTCAAAAAGGTAAACTGGCGCCAAACATTCAAGCAATTCAGGAATCACCATGGCCAGCTCAGCAATCCCCTCCCCCCATGCCGCACACGGCGGCCCCATGCCGGACCACGAGCCGGATGCCGTCGAGACCATCGTGCCGCTGATCCCCATCGTGCTGCCGCTGGTGGGTGCGGTGCTGATGTTCCTGCTGGCATTTATCGCCGTGTACATGGCCTGAGGCCGTCAACCCTGAAACGCCAAAGTCCGCTTGCTGCGGACTTTTTTCGTTGCTGCCCCTGGCAGCCTTCGTGGCCGATTACCTGGCCCCGATGAATGTGGAACTTGCGGGGGTGATTGAGTTGGGGGCCTTGACGCCGCTCTGACGCAAAAAAGCCACCTGAACAGGTGGCTTTTTTTGGCCGCCGCAATGGCAGCCTACGGTGAACGCCTAGATATAGTAGCAGGGGTAAACACGAAACGACGTGCCGGCCAACTGCTCCGCAGACTCGGCCTTGGCGGCCTGCACAGCCGGGGTGGCCGTCGCTGCCTGGGCCACTTCAGTTTTTGCTTCTTCGCGCAGCATGGCCATTTGCAGGTCGGCCATCACGCGGTGATCGGTTTGTGCCATGGCCCAGAGGCGCTGGTCGGCGCGGGCTTCGGCCAGACTGCGCGACCAGCTATCCAAGCCGGCTTTCAGGCGCGCGGCCAGACTGCGGGCAGCGCTTGCGAAGATCGCAAGGGCAGCAAAAGCCACCGCCCACAAGGCAATCCACATCACCAGCAAATGGCCTTCAGTCACGCTATCCATCACCTGATAGGCCACGACCATGATGGCTGCGGCCATGGCGGAAAGCAGCAGCGTGGCCAAGCCGCGTGTGCCTGAAAA
>DASUIO010000149.1:0-5517 GCA_036279755.1 Polaromonas sp.
GCGTTGAGAGCTTTCCATTCTGTCTCCTGGGCATGGGCGGGCGCTCCAGCAGCCAGCAAGAAAACAAGGCTGAAAAATAGGTTTATTGCTGTTTTCATGGGGTTCTCCTCCTGGCGCGGCCCACTAACAACCATTCCAAAAACCGATGGGAATGCTCCTTGAATATAGACAGCCCCAAATGTCGCGACATGACCTAGCGCATGTCGAGGCAAGAATTCCAGGGCGGTGCCGGGGGCTTGCAACTCGCACGCTATAAAGGGATCGGCCCACACCACAGCAGCATCACGCCCGGGTTCGCGAGCATCAGGGAACGGCCTGCCAGGATTTCCGCCGGCGAAGGGTGCGCCCAGGCGAGCGATGAGGTCTACGAAACCAGCAACAAGGACCGTAGCGGCAAGTACTGGGGGGCAGGTGGGGGTGACTCAGCCGAAGGCGCTACCTTGGCACAAGTTACCTTCAGCCGTTTGAGCTCTGCTGCCGGGCGTTACGTTGCCGCTCACGCCACCCGCGCTGGGTGGGCGCCGACATCAATGGCGCCGCACAGGTGTGCGATCCTGGAGCCACCCTTGTGCGTAGGCGCCCACTGCGATGCCCGCCACCGCTACGAGTAACGGCCAGTTGCCCGCCCCCAAGCCTGCAATTGCAGGACCCGGGCACACACCGCAAAGGCCCCAGCCCATGCCGAATATTGCTGCCCCGAGCACCGTGTCACGATCAAGCGCTGAAGGTCGCACCGAAAACTGCTCTTCCAGCCAGGGCCTGCTCAACAGGCGCGGTGCGTATCGATAGGCCAGCAATGTGACGCACACTGCGCCGCCCATCACAAGCATCAGCCCGAAATCGCGAAAACGCAGAAAGCTCAAGACGACTTCAGGCGAGATCATGCTCGCCACCGCAAGCCCAAACCCGAACAAAATGCCGCTGGCGATCACGGCGAGGAATTTTGCGATGGTCATCAATGGCCTCCGAGGAACAGCACAAGGTTGGCGGTGATAAAACCGGTGACCATAAATGTCAGGACGGCCATCAATGAGGGCCATTGAAAGGAAGCCAGACCGCAGATGCCATGGCCTGACGTACAGCCATTGGACAGCCGCGCGCCAAAACCGACCAGTAGCCCGCCCGCTCCCAGTTGCCATAGCGGCACGCTTGTGCGAATGCCGCCAACAGGCCCCAGCCATTGCCACCATAGGGCCGCGCCCAGGATCAACCCGAGAGCGAAGACGAGCCTCCATGCACGGGTTTCGACGAAGCGAGGCTGCTGGAAAAAGGGTCTGCGCGATACGTATGACCATGTGGAGCTGAAGACCGTGCTCATGCCACCGATCCATCCCGTCAGTATGAATAGCAGGCTGACTCCTGCGCCGATCAACAGGCCACCTGCCAGGTAGTGTCCCCATCCTAAGGGGAAAAGCGATACCGTCATCTTGCCTCTTAAGTTTTGTTTGGAAGCCGGTAGCATAACGGTTGGTGACAGCGGGGGACCAGGGCGCGAGTCGCTGGCCACGAGCCAACGGCACAAATTGGCCATCAGCGGTGAGTCGATTTCTCGGTCCAGCTTTAGCTCAGCGATGGAATAGACCCAACGCGGTCTTCGCCACACCTGACATGCGCCGTCGGCGAAACATCCAGGCTGTCCAGCGAGCGGTTAGGTATGGCCGTCAAGGCAGCGCACAGGGTACGAGCGGTTTCTGCGCGATGAGCGTGACAAAGGACTTGATACGGTTCGTGGGCGCAGCGAAGTTTCGGTATTCGTAGCTCAGTACATTCCAGCCGGCAAACCGCCCGAGCATTTCGTCACGTGTGAACAGACAATGGCCATGAACATCGAACATATCAAGGTACGTTGTACCCTCAACCAGAACATTGATGACAGCGGTGCCCCCTGGACGTACACGAGACTGAAGGTGGGCCAGCTGGTGGAAGGCTGTCGGGCAATCGAAGAACATGAGCAGACCGATCGACACAACGGTATCGTAGTCTTCCGTTAGCTCGTAGTTCCGTAGATCAACCTCAGCGGCCTCAATGGGTAGCCCGTCGTTCGCTGCGACATGGCGTATGTGCTCGATCGCAGCATGACTGGCATCGAGCGCAACAACGGAGCAGCCGCGCTTGGCGGCAGTTATAGCCAGGTTGCCGAGGCCGCAACCGAAGTCAAGGACGCGCCCACGCAGATGGGGCAAAGCGGCAAGCTCGAATGGATTCAGTTCAAGGCCACCCGCACGTACCTGCTGCTGAAACTGCGAGTCAAAAAACTGAACGCTTGAAGCGATTTTCATAATGTGACTGTACCGCAGCGAGGCATAGCCGCCTGCTGTCGGTCGAATTGGCCGAGTCTTGAGGACGCAACACCAAGCTAAGCCTGGGCTGGTTCACCAAATCCAGAACATCAATGCCCAGGAGTAGTCAATCAATGCCAGCGCAGGGCAGAACGCCGCCATGGCGAATAGCCATCGATGTCGCGACGACGCGTAGCGCCGGCAGATGCCACTGGCCAGCCGGAGTGACCAAAAGGTGGCAGCGGTCAGCAACAAGAAGCGAACATCATTGGCCCAAAATACGGGAATGCCTTCATTTTTAAGCAGCTTGACGGTCAAGGAGGACAGACCGAGAAAGACGCCGCAGCCAGCAAGCGGAATCAGGGCCTGGTTCAGGTGGTAAAAGCGTTGCCGCTGCCACGGGCCGAGCAGGCGGCTTGCCAGTGCCAGGATAAGTGCGAGGGCCGAGCCCATCAATAAGCCCGTCCCCAGCAGATAGCCGATCAGCAGGCTGCCATCCAGCCAGGAAAATACGTCGCGTTGAGCCGGATAGTGGGTCAGCAACCACCCCGGTGCATTTTCAGCAAACGGCCACAGGATGTTGCGGTCGATCAGCCATTCGGCGACTATTTGTTTGACCTCAATGAAATGGGGATTGACCGTCCATTGGAATGCGCCCGTCGCAATGCCGAGCAAGCCGAACAGCAGCAGCGTGCTTTGCCAGCCGGTCGCCAGTTGCGCGCCAAGTTTCACGATCTCATGGTTCGGCGAGCGCGTACTGAGGGTCATCGCATCGCGATGGCCGCTGCAGCGACCGCACATATGGCAGTCGCTGGCACCTTCCATTTTGCGGAGGGCCACCAGCGGTGCGCAGTTGATGGGCTGAATGCGGATTGTTTGGTGGTATGCAGTGCGCCACGCCGCCGCATCCACCTTGAAATACATCGGTGCCAGTTTGCTCAGCAAGCCAAATACGCCATTGACCGGGCACAGGTATTTGCACCAGACCCGTTTTTCCCGGGCATAAAGATAACCCACCACGATAGCTGCCAGGGTGGCACCACCGAGAATCAACAGGACGGCCTTCGGGTAGTGATACACGCTGATCATCTGGCCGTAAATGGTCATACCGGCGAAGGCCACGACGGGCCAGCCACCCCAACGCATCCAGCGCGGGATAGGCCGGTTGCGTCCTTTGCCACTGACCCATTCCGACAGGGCACCTTCAGGACAGAGGATGCCGCACCAGGCCCGCCCCACCAGCAGCATGCTCAAAAGAACAAGGGGCCAGCCAATGCCCCAGAAGATGAACTGGGCAAAAACCGTCAAATGCGTGAAAATGCGCGCGGTCTCGTCCGGCAGCGGCAGCAGCACAGGAACAAGGAGGAGCACGCCATAAAACAGGATCACCACCCATTGCAGCCGCCGAATCCACCGGCCATGCTGTCGCAGCCAATCACCCATGGCTGCGGCGCTGCTTGCCAGGGAAAACGCGCGCCACCCGAACAGCAGGGACAGAGGTCTTTTCAGCATCCTGGATAGTTGTAAAAGCCCTGGCCAAGGTCAGCAGCTCAGGCCAGAAGGTTCGTGAGGGAGGTGTAACTACCCATTTCATCATGCCATCGGGGCCGTGTTGATTCTCGGCGCAGCCGACTCAATCATAGTTCGCCGCCTTTGGGCCGCACCCCGTCGCGCTATGGCAGACGCGGTGGCATTCTGACGCAGTGCACAATGGCGAGCATGAAACCACCCCAAAGACTGCAACCGTTGATTGAAGAAGGCCTGATCGACACGGTGGTGCGTCAGCTGATGAGCGGCAAGGAAGCGATGGTCTATGTGGTGCGCTGCGGCGACGAGACACGCTGCGCCAAGGTCTACAAAGAGGCCACGCAGCGCAGCTTTCGGCAGGCAGTGGACTACACCGAAAACCGCAGGGTCAAGAATACGCGCCAGGCTCGCGCCATGGCCAAGGGAACCCGCTTTGGCCGGCAAGCCAGCGAGGCGGCCTGGCAGAGCGCCGAGGTCGATGCGCTCTACCGGCTGGCCGACGCCGGCGTGCGCGTGCCCAAACCGCACAACTTTTGCGACGGCGTGCTGCTGATGGAACTGGTCACTGACGAGCAGGGCGACGCGGCCCCGCGGCTGAACGATGTGGATTTCACGCCCGAGGACGCGCGCGCGCACCACGGTACGCTGCTCTCGGAAGTGGTGCGGATGCTGTGCGCCGGCGTCGTGCACGGCGATCTGTCCGAGTTCAATGTGCTGCTGGGAGCAAGCGGCCCGGTCATCATCGATCTGCCGCAGGCGGTGGACGCGGCCGGCAACAACCACGCCAGCCGCATGCTGCTGCGCGATGTGGCCAACCTGCGCGGCTTCTTCGGCCGCTTCGCGCCCGACCTGCTGCACACGCACTACGGGCCTGAGATTTGGGACCTGTACCAACGCGGCGTGCTGCACCCCGATACGGTGCTGACTGGCCGCTTCGAGCGCAAGAGCGGTCCGGTCGATGTGGGTCGTGTGATGGACGAGATCGACGATGCCCGCGCCGAGGAGGCGGCGCGCCGCCTGCGCCGGTCTGCCTGATGACGGGCCGGGACAGCAGCGCTTGACGGGTGGGTGTCGGCGGCGTGTCGCACAAGGGTGGACACAATGCCGCGCGCTCCATTCGGTGTGCTTAGCGGGCGCCGCCGCCCTGGTAATGCGCGCAAATCGCATCGACAAGCGACTGCGCATAGGCGGGAAGCGCCTCGTGCTCGCGCACCAGGATGTAGCGCTCGCGCACGCTCCAGGGCTCAAGCAGCTCGATCAGCGCCAGATTCATGCTGCTCTGGTTGCGGCGCGCAGCGCTCTCGGGCACGATGCCGACGCCCACGCCAGCGCCGATCATGCGGCACATGGCGTCAAAACTGCTGAGCTGGATGCGTAGCTTGAACGGCTTGCCCAGCTTGTCGGTGACCTGCGCCAGGAAGGTCTGCAAGGTGCTGCCTTGCTGCATGCCCACGGCGTCCTCGTCCAGTGTTTCAGCAAAGGCAATGCGGCGGCGTCTGGCGAAGCGGTGGCGGCGCGATGTCACGAGCACCAGGCGGTCGGTGCTGAAGTGGATGGCCTGAAGGCTCAGTGTGTCGACCTGACTGGACACGATGCCGATGTCGGCGCGTCCGTCGAGCACCCCGCGTGCAATTTCAGGATTCGGTTTTTCTTGAAGGTCCACGTTGACGCGCGGGTTGGCCGATAAAAAACCCGGCAGAATTTCGGGCAG
>DASUIO010000150.1:0-8258 GCA_036279755.1 Polaromonas sp.
CATGACCGAACCGGTACGTCTCGCCAAACGGATCGCCGAGATGCGTTCCTTCTCTCGACGCGAGGCCGAGCATTACATCGAAGGCGGCTGGGTCACGGTCGATGGCGTGGTGGTGGAAGAACCCCAATTCCGCGTGATGAACCAGACGATTGAACTGTCTCCCGACGCCAGTTTATTGGCGCTGACTCCCGTGACTTTGCTGCTGCACAAGCCTGCAGGGTATGAAGCGGGTTTGGGCGACAGCGCCATGTCGTCCATCCAATTGCTGCTGGCCGTCAACCAGGCACCTGGCGACCGCTCGGGCATCCGTCCGCTGAAAAAGCATTTTTCCGGCTCGGAGCTGGCGACACCGCTGGCGACTGCGGCCAGCGGCCTGGTGGTGTTCACCCAGGATTGGCGCGTACTGCGCAAGCTGCGGGAAGACGCCCGCGTGCTGGAGCATGAGGTAATTGTCGAGGTCAGCGGCGAGATCAAGCCCGGTGGCCTGGAGCGCCTGAACCGCATTGACCACGGCTTTACCTTCAAGGGTGCGCTGTTGCCGCCCGCCAAGGTGAGCTGGCAAAGCGAGGCGCGGTTACGATTTGCGCTCAAGGGTGAGATGCCCGGCCAGATCGCCTACATGTGCGAAAGCGTGGGGCTCAAGGTAGAGGCCATGAAGCGTCTGCGCGTGGGCCGCGTGCCGCTGAGCCAGTTACCGTCCGGCCAGTGGCGCTACTTGATGCCATACGAGCGGTTTTAACGGTCCAATATTCCCGGAAAAGCCCAAATCAAACTGCCCGTCATCAGAAAATAGCGCGCAAATTTTCCGACGGCCATGTAAGCCACGCAGGGCCAGAAGGGAAACTTGAGCCAGCCTGCCACGGTGCACAGCGGGTCTCCCACAACAGGCAGCCAGGCCAGCAGGCAGGCTTTGGGCCCGAGCTTTCCCAGCCACCGGATGGCGCGGCCGTGGTGTGAGGAGTGTGAGTACTTGTCGACCACTTTGTGCGCGCCGAAACCTATCCACCAGTCCAGTGCGCCGCCCAGCGTATTGCCGGCGGAGGCGACCAGTATGGCGGGCCAGAACATGGCCGGGTTGAGTTTGACGAGCCCGAATACCACGGGCTCCGAGCCCAACGGCAGCAGCGTTGCGGAGATGAAGGACACGACAAACACCGTGCTCAGGCCAAATTGGGGCAAGGCCAGCAGATCTATAAGGTGGTGAATCCAGGCTTCCATCAGTATCCGGGCTAAAGTGCTTGAGTATAGGCAGGGGCGGGGCAGGCCTTTTCAAAAGGGCGCACACCAAGCCGCGTGCAGTGTCCCGCGTGAAAATTTCAATTGCTGAAATTTTGGGCAGTTACAATCCTTTTTCATTTTTCAGTAATCAGAACTTCCCATTTTTCCCATGAACATCGGCCCCTACGCTTTGACAAACAATTTGTTTGTCGCGCCCATGGCCGGAGTCACGGACCGGCCGTTCCGCCAGCTCTGCAAAAAGCTCGGGGCGGGTTATGCGGTCAGTGAAATGGTGACCTCACGTCGCGATTTGTGGAACACCCTGAAGACTTCGCGCCGCGCCAACCACGAAGGCGAAGCCGCGCCGATTGCGGTGCAGATTGCCGGCACCGATGCGCGCATGATGGCCGACGCTGCGGCCTACAACCTGGATCGCGGCGCGCAAATCATCGACATCAACATGGGTTGCCCGGCCAAGAAGGTCTGCAACAAGTGGGCCGGGTCCGCCCTGATGCAGGACGAACCGCTGGCGCTGCGGATTGTGGAAGCGGTGGTGGCGGCCTGCGCGCCCCACAATGTTCCCGTCACGCTCAAAATGCGCACGGGCTGGGCCCAAGACCACAAAAATGCCTTGACGATTGCGCGCGCCGCTGAAGGCGCCGGTGTGCAGATGATCGCCGTGCACGGCCGCACGCGCGAGCAGGGCTACAAAGGCTTTGCCGAATACGACACGATTGCCGCAGTCAAGGCGGCGCTGCGCATTCCGGTGGTGGCCAATGGCGACATCAACAGCCCCGAAAAGGCCCGCGATGTGCTCGCATACACGGGCGCCGATGCGGTGATGATGGGCCGCGCGGCCCAGGGGCGGCCCTGGATTTTTCGCGAGGTAGCGCATTTTCTGGCCACGGGCACGCATTTGGCGCCGCCGCTGGTGGCGGAAGTCAAACGCCTGCTGATCGATCACTTGCTTGACCACTACGCGCTGTATGGCGAATTTACCGGCGTGCGCACGGCGCGCAAGCACATCGGCTGGTATGTGAAAACCTTGCCGGGCGGCGAAGCGTTTCGCGCACAGATGAACGGGCTGGAAGACGGCCAAGCGCAGCTGCAGGCCGTTGGTGATTTTTTTGATGGCCTGGGCGAGCAGATGGACCGTATTCCGGCTGGCACAGACGACGAGAGCAGGTCGGCATGGGTACGAACGAACAACGATAAAAATCAGGAGGAAGCTGCTGCATGAGCAAGAAAAACATAGATGAGTGCGTACGTACCAGTCTGGAAAGCTATTTCAAGGACCTGCGCGGCACCGATCCTGGTGGCATGTATGACATGATGGTTCGCGTGGTTGAAAAACCCCTGCTGGAAGTAGTCATGCAACATGCTGAACACAACCAGTCGCGCGCTGCCGAATGGCTGGGCCTGAACCGCAACACCCTGCGCAAGAAACTGGTCGAGCACAGGCTCATTAAATAATTCCTTGCGGATCGGTTTCGCCGAACCCGTATTTCTTTAAAAAGACAAAAAATGAACGCATTAATTTCCGTTTCCGACAAGACCGGCATCCTCGAATTCGCGCAGGCCCTGCATGCGCTGGGCATCAAGCTGCTTTCCACGGGCGGCACCGCCAAATTGCTGGCAGATGCTGGCTTGCCCGTAACCGAAGTGGCGGAACTCACCGGCTTTCCGGAAATGCTCGATGGCCGTGTCAAAACCCTGCACCCCAAGGTACACGGTGGGCTGCTGGCCCGGCGCGATGTGCCTGAGCACATGGCTGCCCTGAAAGCGCAACAGATCGACACCATCGACTTGCTGGTCGTCAATCTCTACCCGTTTGAAGCCACGGTAGCCAAGCCTGGCTGCACGCTGGAAGACGCGATTGAAAACATCGACATCGGTGGCCCGGCCATGGTGCGTTCGGCGGCCAAGAACTGGAAAGATGTGGGCGTGCTGACCGATGCGTCGCAATACGCGGGCGTGCTTGCTGAACTCAAAGAGGGCGGCAAGCTGACCGACAAAACAAAATTCGCGTTGTCGGTAGCCGCCTTCAACCGCATCAGCCAATATGACGGCGCGATCAGCGACTACCTCTCCAGCATCCAGCCCGACGGCAGCCACGCGATGTTTCCGGGCCAGGCCAATGGCCGTTTCATCAAGGTGCAGGACCTGCGCTACGGTGAAAACTCGCATCAGCAGGCAGCCTTGTACCGCGACCTGCACCCCGCACCAGGCTCGCTGGTCACGGCCAAACAGCTGCAGGGCAAAGAGCTGTCTTACAACAACATCGCCGATGCGGATGCCGCCTGGGAATGCGTCAAGAGCTTTGATGCGCTGAAAGACGGTGCCGCCTGCGTCATCGTCAAGCACGCCAACCCCTGCGGCGTGGCCATCGGCGTGGACGCGCTGGAGGCTTACAGCAAGGCCTTCAAGACCGACCCGACTTCGGCATTTGGCGGAATTATTGCACTGAACTGCACGCTGGACGAGCGTGCGGCGCTACAGATTTCGAAGCAGTTTGTCGAGGTGCTGATGGCGCCTGGCTTCACGCCCGGGGCGCTTGAGGTAATGAAGGCCAAGGTTAATGTGCGGATTCTGCAGATTGACCTGCCGCCCGGTGGCGACACCGCCTGGAAGCAAGGCCGCAACCTGATCGACATCAAACGCGTCGGCTCGGGCCTGTTGATGCAGACCGCCGACAACCATGTGCTGGCATTGGCCGACCTGAAAGTGGTCAGCAAGCTGCAGCCCACGCCAGCTCAATTACAGGACCTGTTGTTCGCCTGGAAAGTCGCCAAGTACGTCAAGTCCAACGCCATCGTGTTTTGCGCCAATGGCATGACCATGGGCGTGGGTGCCGGCCAGATGAGCCGCCTGGACTCGGCCCGCATTGCCAGCATCAAGGCCCAGCACGCCGGCCTGTCGCTGCAAGGCACGGCGGTGGCGAGCGACGCCTTCTTCCCGTTCCGCGATGGACTCGACGTGGTCGTGGATGCGGGCGCGACCTGCGTGATCCAGCCAGGCGGCAGCATCCGTGATGACGAAGTGATTGCCGCCGCCAACGAGCGCGGCGTGGCCATGGTGCTGACCGGCGTTCGGCATTTCAGGCACTAACCAGCTGTTGATGCCTGGTTTGTTGCTGGAAGGCAGTTTTTGAAAACAGCTTCTGGCGCTTGTTTGGCGGTCGATTAGGGCTATTGTATTTGTAGCAAACTCAGGCGCCTGGGTGATTCCGGGCTGGCCTGAGTTCCGGTTCAGCGGCCCGCGAAAAACTGCGCCGCAGCTTCTACCGTGGCTTCGATGTCTTCCGCACTGTGCGCCGCGCTGACGAAGCCGGCTTCATACAGCGCCGGGGCGTAGTACACGCCGCGATCCAGCATGGCGTGAAAGAAACGGTTGAACGCCGGGCTGTCCGTGGTCATCACGGTGGCGTAATTTTGTGGCAACTGCCCGAGCAGGAAAAAGCCGAACATACCGCCTTCGCTGTCGCCGCAAAATGGCACGCCTGCCTGGGTGGCGGCATGCGTCAGGCCGGTCACCAGGCTGCGGGTGCGCGCGCCTAGCGCGTCGTAAAAGCCGGGTTTCTGGATTTCACGCAGGGTGGCCAGGCCGCAAGCCGTGGCAACCGGGTTGCCTGACAGCGTGCCGGCCTGATAGACCGCACCCAGCGGGGCCAGGTGCTCCATCACGGCGCGCGTGCCGCCAAAGGCGGCCATGGGCATACCGCCGCCAATCACCTTGCCCAGCGCCGTCATGTCGGGTTTGAAGCCGGGAATGCTTTGGGCATAAACGCTTTGCGCGCCGCCGAGCGCCACGCGAAAACCGGTCATCACTTCGTCAAACACCAGCAGCGCGCCGTATTGCGTGCAGAGCTCGCGGCAGCGTTTGATGAAAGGAACGCTCGCCCGAACAAAGTTCATGTTGCCGGCAATCGGCTCAATCATCAGGCAGGCAATCTCCTTGCCGTGCAGCGAAAAGGCTTCTTCCAGCTGGGCGATGTGGTTGTACTCGAGCACGAGCGTGTGCTGTACGACTTCAGGCGGCACGCCCGCGCTGGTCGGGCTGCCAAAGGTGGCCAGACCCGAGCCGGCTTTGACCAGCAGCGCATCGGAATGACCGTGGTAGCAGCCTTCGAACTTGATGATCTTGCTGCGCCCGGTGGCGCCGCGCGCCAGCCGGATCACGCTCATCGTCGCTTCGGTGCCTGAACTCACCAGCCGCACCATTTCGATGGATGGCACCAGCTTCACGATTTCTTCGGCCAGCTCCACCTCGCGCTCGGTCGGCGCGCCGTAGGAGAAACCCTCCAGAACGGCTTTCTGGACGGCTTCAACGACCGCAGGATGGCCGTGGCCCAGAATCATCGGCCCCCATGAGCCGATGTAGTCGATGTAGCGCTGGCCGTCCGCATCCCAGAAGTAGGCACCTTGGGCGCGTTGCACAAAGCGCGGCGTGCCGCCCACCGCCTTGAAGGCGCGAACCGGCGAATTGACGCCACCGGGAATCAGTTTTTTGGCGCGCTCAAACAGCGCGGTGTTTCGGGACCTATCAGGGGTTGTCGCGGGCTTAATGTTTAGTGGTTCCATTGGGAGGTAGATCAAAAGGAGGATTAAAAGTCAGCGAGGCATCACTTTCTGTGTCACCCGCTTCATTGTCGGAGGCTTCATCGTCCTCATCGGCTTGCGCCCAGAACATTCGGTCAGGCACGATGTGGCCCATGCCGGGGTGAAAACCGGCCTCCAGGCTGTGGTCCAGATAAGTCAACGCTTCCGCAGTGGCCGCCTGCAGGTCGTGGCCATTGGCCAGCAAGGCGGTGAGGGCCGCTGACAGCGTATCGCCGGCACCGGCAAAAAGAGCCTCAAAGCGTTCGAACTTTTCGCTGTACAGCACCGCTTGCGGTGTGGCCAGTACGTTGTCAATGAACTGATCGGGCAGTGGAATGCCGGTGACCAGGGTGTAAGGCACACCCAGATCGGCGGCGGCCTTGGCGATGTCCCGGGCCGAAGGGCTGCGCTCGCTAGGCCAGTCGGGCAGCAACCAGCGCCACAGGCTGCTGTGGTTGCCGATCAATAAGGTGGTCTGAGGCAGCATCAGTTCGCGAAAGGCATCTAAATAGTTGTCAATCTCGCTTTCATCCCACCAGGACAGGCTGGGCATGTAGGCAATTAGCGGTACCTCTGAATAATCCGAAGCGATTTCGGCAATGGTGCTGATGTTTTCCGGGCTGCCGACAAAGCCGACCTTGATGGCCGAGACCGGCATGTCTTCCAGCGCGTGGCGCGCCTGGTCAGTCACGGCTTCCTCGTCAAATGCAAAGTGATCGAAGATTTCGGTGGTGTCACGCACATAGGTGCCGGTCACGACTGTCAGCGCGTGCGCCCCGGCCGATTGGATGGCCGCGATGTCGGCCGTCAGGCCGCCTGCGCCGCTCGGGTCGTTGGCATTGAACGCCATGACGCATGCCGGAGACGTATCGCTGTCCTCGGTTTGGAGTTGTCGGCTATCCAGTGACGGGTTATTGGGGTTTGCCATAAGCTGCGATTTTGCCTTGTACGCGAATAAGCAACGCTGCCTCGATACAATCGTTGCATTCTATTCGAAGGCAACTTAAGCTGTGACTCAATCAACGACGTGGATGTGTTTAATTTGTGGTTGGATTTATGACGAAGCGCTTGGTGCGCCGGAGCACGGCATTGCCGCGGGAACGCCGTGGGCTGAAGTGCCCATGAACTGGACGTGCCCGGAATGCGGCGCACGTAAAGAGGATTTCGAAATGGTTCAGCTATAAGCGTTTTGGCCCTCGCCTGAACGTTCGCAGTCCGGCGCTACGGCACCGGGGGCTGCAAAAAGTGGAGTAAAAGTAGTGAGCATCCCCAGTTCAGGTTTGAAGATTCTGGTCATTGATGACAGCAATACCATCAGGCGAAGCGCCGAGATTTTCCTGAAGCAGGGAGGGCATGAAGTATTGCTGGCTGAGGACGGGTTTGATGCGCTGTCCAAGGTTAACGACTACGAACCCGACCTGATTTTCTGCGACATCTTGATGCCGCGCCTGGATGGCTATCAAACCTGTGCGATTATCAAGCGCAATGTGAAGTTTTCGGGTGTTCCCATAGTGATGCTGTCCTCCAAGGACGGCGTGTTTGACAAGGCGCGGGGTCGTATGGTGGGTTCGCAGGACTACCTGACCAAGCCTTTTACCAAAGACCAGCTGCTGCACACCGTGCAGGCGCTTGGCACTGCAAAACAAGGATGAGTGTGATGGCAATTAAGAAAATACTGGTAGTTGACGACTCCAAAACTGAATTGATGTTTCTGACCGATTTATTGGTCAAAAATGGTTTCACAGTTAAAACCGCAGAGAACGCGGAAGATGCCTTTCGCCGCTTGGCGGAAGACAAGCCCGAACTGATTCTCATGGATGTGGTGATGCCCGGGCAAAACGGCTTCCAGTTGACACGTGCCATCGGACGTGACCCTCTTTATTCCGACATTCCCATCGTGATGTGCACCAGCAAGAACCAGGAAACCGACCGGGTATGGGGCATGCGGCAAGGCGCTCGCGACTACATCACCAAGCCTGTCGATACTGCTGAATTGATGGCCAAAATCAAGGCGCTTGGCTGATTTAGAGCCTGAAAAATCTAAAGCATGGCGAATCGACAAGCTCTCAGAGAGCTACAAACGCGGCTGGCCGACAGGTTGAGCATTGCGCGGACGCAAGGCGTTGCCGCATCGTGGCTGGCCGTCGAGGCGGGTGGGAAGAAATACCTGTTCCCCCTGAGCCAGTCTGGTGAGATTTTCCCTTGGGTCAGTACGCAGCCGGTTCCCTATACCCAAGCCTGGTTCATCGGTGTTGCCAATTTGCGGGGCGGGTTGTTTGGTGTCGTTGACTTGGCAAGTTACGTGAGCGGTCAGGCGCCGCCACCGAAAAATGAGCTTGTCCGCTCGGACTCCAGGCTGGTCGCACTCAATAGCGCGTTCGAGGTTAATTGCGCTTTACTGATTGACAGGCTGGCTGGGCTTCGAAAGCAGGATGATTTCAG
>DASUIO010000151.1:0-5117 GCA_036279755.1 Polaromonas sp.
TCGGGCATCGACACCCGTTCCGGATTCAAAAAGCGCTCGAACAGCAGGTTGTACTGCAACGGGTCCAGATCGGTAATTTTTAGCGCATAAGCCACCAGCGAGCCGGCACCCGAGCCGCGTCCCGGCCCGACCGGGCAGCCATTGTTTTTGGCCCAGTTGATGAAATCGCCCACGATCAGGAAGTAACCCGGGAACCCCATCTTCAGGATGGTGTTGATTTCAAACTCCAGCCGCTCTACATAAACCGGCCGTTTCTGCTCGCGTAGCGCTTCATTGGGATAGAGATGCGCCAGGCGCACTTCCAGGCCCTCAAACGAAGCCTGCCTGAAGTAGGCGTCGATCGGCAGCCGTACGCCGTCCACTTCGGGCGTCGGGTAGTTGGGCAGCATGGGTTTGCCCAGCTCTAGCGTAAGGTTGCAGCGCTTGGCAATCTCCAGCGTGTTGGCAAGGGCCGAAGGCACGTCGGCAAACAGCTGCGCCATCTGGGCCGCCGACCTGAAATACTGTTCGCGCGTGAACCTGCGCACGCGGCGTGCGTTGCCCAGAATTTCGCCCTCGGCAATACACACGCGCGCTTCGTGCGCCTCATAGTCCTCATAGGTCAGAAATTGCACGGGATGGGTCGCCACCACCGGCAATCTGAGCCGGGCGGCCAGCTGCACGGCGGCGGCCACATGGCGCTCGTCGTCCGGGCGCTGGGCGCGTTGCAACTCCAGATAAAAGCGATGGGGAAACAGGCCCGCCAGATGCAGGGCACACTCCAGCGCACGCGCGCCGTCGCCTTGCACCAGCGCCTGGCCCACGGCACCGCCCTGTGCCCCCGACAGGGCGATCAGGCCTTCATTGAGCTCTTCAAGCCATTCCAGCTTGATGATGGCCTGGTCACGCACCACATTTTTTGTCCAGGCGCGCGTGATCAGTTCCGAGAGGTTTAAATAACCTTGACGGTTTTGTACCAGCAGCAGCAAGCGGGCAGCCGGTGCACCCGCCTCTTTTCCCGGCACCTCCACCCAGACATCGGCACCAATCAGGGGCTTGACACCGGCCTTGCGGGCTTCCTTGTAAAACTTGACCGTTCCGAACAGATTGCTCAGATCGGTAATGGCGAGCGCCGGTTGCCGGTCGCTGGCTGCGGCCTGAACGATTTCATCAATGCGGTTGGTGCCGTCGACGACTGAAAATTCGGTGTGGATTCTTAAATGGACAAACATGCGCTTCATTTTAGGGCGGAGCCCTCGGGCGCTTCCGACAAGTCCCCATCTTCCCGAGGGGACTAAGGTATTTCACGAACGCCGGATAATGGCTGCGCCCCTGAACCCCTGGGGCCCGACAGAAATAGCCTATCGCTGGAATCTGCCCGCTACCTCGGCCACGCGCTTGCCGAAATTCCGGGCGTTTTCCAGATCGCCCGGCAGCATTTCATTGGCACCCGCATCTGACGGGGACTGGGCGATGGCGCCGCTGTAAGAGCCCAGGTAATTGGCATCATTGCGTTGCGCGGCCTTGCTGTTGCTCGGCAACACGCCCTGACTGACCCAAATGCCGCTGTGCTGCATCGCCAGGGTAAATAAATAGGTCAGGGTCGAAAACTTGTCGCCATTCATGGCTGCACTGTTGGTGAAGCCGGCAAACAGCTTGTCTTTCCAGGCCTGGGTGAACCAGGGCTTGCTTGACGCGTCGGCAAATTTCTTGAACTGCCAGCTGGCACTTCCCATGTAAGTGGGTGAGCCCATGATGATGGCATCAGCGGCATTGAGCGTGTCCCAGCCGCCTTCGGGCAGATTGCCATCGGCATCAATGGCGACGAGTTCCGCGCCAGCACCTTCCGCCACGGCTTGCGCCATGCGCAGGGTGTGGCCATAACCCGAGTGAAAAACAACGACTACTTGTGTCATGTCAAATCTCCTTGAAGAAGGTATGAACAGATGAGACCTGCAGCGCTGGCCCCGGAAAACCTTGGCACAGATTCATCGGAGCGAATTTATCGGCAACACCGCCATTATCCGTTGCGCTTGGCGTCAAGGCTCCAGGCACCCGCACCGTGCGCGGCCAGCACCAGCAGGCCACCCACCACCCCGATGTTCTTGTAGAACAACAGTTGCTGCATCATGACTTGCTCTGCGGGAATAGCCCAGAAATTATGGAAGAAAAAGGTGGCTACCAGCGTGAACAGCGCCAGCGCCAGCGCCGCAAAGCGGGTGCCAAATCCGGCGATCAGCGCCAGTGATCCGCCCAGCTCCACAACGATGGCGATCACGGCTCCCAGTTCAGGCATGGGCAGGCCCTTGGAGCCGATGTAGCCCACGGTACCGGCAAAGCCGCCAATTTTACCGATGGCAGCCGGCAGAAACAGCAGGGCCAGCAACAGGCGGCCAATGAGGGTCAAGGGATTTTGAAGGTTTGCAAACATGGTGAAAGTCCTTGAAGGTAGAAAAAAATGGAATACTAAAAAATCAGGCCGCGAGGTCGAACACCAGCACCTCGGCATTCAGGCCACCAGCCAGCGCGATGTGGCTCTCGCCCTCGATCAGTAGCGCATCGCCACCGGCCAATCTCCGGCCATTCACATCGAGTTGGCCGCGCACCAGATGCACATAACTTTTGCGCGCAGGGTTCAACGGCAGCGTGGCCACCTCCGCGCCATCAAACAGGCCCGCATACATTTTTGCGTCCGCATGAATCGTGACCGAACCCTGCGCACCGTCGGGCGAGGCCACCAGCCGCAGCGCGCCGCGCTTTTCGGCCTCAGGAAACGTTTTTTGCTCGTAGCTGGGGGCTATGCCGAGCACATTGGGCTCAATCCATATCTGCAGAAAATGCGTGGTTTCGCCTTCCGCATGATTGAATTCGCTGTGCTGCACGCCGCTACCCGCACTCATGCGCTGCACATCACCCGGCGGAATGCCCTTGACGTTGCCCATGCTGTCTTTGTGCGCCAATTCGCCACTCAGCACGTAGCTGATGATTTCCATGTTTTGGTGGCTGTGCGTGCCAAATCCCCGGCCCGCAGCAATGCGGTCTTCATTGATGACGCGCAGATTGCCAAAGCCCATGTGCGCCGGGTCGTAGTAACCCGCGAACGAAAAAGAATGAAACGACTTGAGCCAGCCATGATCGGCATAGCCGCGTTCGCTGGAAGTTCTTGAACTTATCATCGGGTGCTCCTTTCAAGGTGCGTTGGAATGCTTCCAATGTAAGCGCCATCATCGCCCCGGCCGTTGCGTATATTTGATGGCATCATTCAAGTTATTTGAACCCTCATCATGGCAACGATCAAAAATCAGGTACGCAGCGCCCTCACCCCAGAATCGATTGGGCTGATCGACGCGGTCCACCGCAGCGGCAGCATGGCGGCCGCTGCGCGCGAGCTGGGGGTGGTACCCAGCGCCCTGACCTACCGCATTCGCCAAGTGGAAGACGCCCTCGATGTGTTGCTGTTTGACCGCTCGTCGCGGCAGGCCAAGCTGACCGAGGCGGGCAAGGAACTGCTGCGCGAAGGCAGCCGCCTGCTGGTGGAGCTCGATGCCATGGCGAATCGGGTCAAGCGCGTGGCGACAGGCTGGGAGCCGCAGCTCACACTGGCTGTTGACAGCGTGATTTCGCACACCACAGTGATGGAGTTGTGCGAGGCATTTTTCGCGCTCGACCCTCCCACACGCATCCGGATTCGCGAAGAAGCCTTGTCGGGCACGCTGGAGGCCCTCACCTCAGGCCAGGCCGACCTGGCCATCGGCGTCGCCCTTGAGCCTGCGCTGGACAAATCGATACACAGCAGGCCGCTGGGCGCACTTCATTTCATTTACGCCGTGGCGCCTCACCATCCGCTGGCCCTCGCCACCGAGCCCATCACCGACGCGATGCTCATGCCGCATCGCGCGGTGGCGGTTGCCGACTCGGTGCAACGAGGCCGCGGCATGACGGTAGGACTGCTTGGCGGGCAGGACATCTTTACCGTGCCGGGCATGCAGGAAAAACTGGATGCACAGTTGCGCGGTCTGGGCGGCGGTTTCCTGCCGGAATACCTCGCGCGACCCCATATCATCACAGGTCGGCTGGTGGAAAAACAGATGCAGCGGCCAGCGCGACTGATCCCCTTGCGCTATGCATGGCGCCACGCGAGCCATGGCAGCGAAGGGCGCGCCTTGCAGTGGTGGTTGAAACAACTGGACAATCCAATGACCCGAAAAGCGCTGCTGGAGCGTGAGCGTTCAATTTAAAAGCGGCTTTGCAGGCGCAAGGGCCGCGGCTGAGTGTAGAGTGCGCTTATGGCTTTGGTTTATGTTGCATTGTGATGACAAACTTGATAAGTCGCGCATGAGCAATCAATGAGCAATACACCCCTTTCATCAACCCTGAAAAGTACAAAGACATGAAAAAAGAATCCCGCACCGCTTCTTTTGAAAAATCCCCGCAACGCCATATCGCCGTGGTGGGCGCAGGCATTGCCGGCATTACCTGCGCACGCACGCTGGCACAGGCCGGGCACCAGGTGACTGTGTTCGAAAAAAGCCGGGGTGCAGGCGGGCGCATGGCCACCCATGACACTGAATTTGGCGGGTTTGACCAGGGCACGCAGTATTTCACCGTGCGTGACGCGCGTTTTGAAAAAGCACTCACGACCGCCACGGGGCTGGTACGCCCATGGAGCGCCAATACCGTTCGCATACTGGACGAATTGGGCCGCGTAGTGGCCTCTTCGCCGCCAGCCAAAGAGTCCCACTGGGTCGCCACGCCTGGCATGAATGCGCTGGTTCGGCAGTGGGCCCAGCCTTTGGACGACGCCGGCCAGCTGGTACTCGAAACCACCGTGATCCGGCTGGAGGCCGACAAGCTGCACCCAGAGCGCTGGCAGTTGCAAACCGAGGGCCCTGGCGCAGACAGCCGGGTGTATCCGGGCTTTGACGCAGTGGTCCTGGCCATCCCCTCTTCGCAAGCGTATGCCTTGCTGCTCAATTCGAAGCAGGGCACCCCCCTGTTGGCGCCACTGGCCGGGGTGAGCGTGGCGCCGTGCTGGACTTTGATGGTGGCCTTTCCGCAAGCGCTTCAGCCCACGCTGTCGCATCTGGGCCCCCAGTGGAACGCGGCGCGCAGCACCCACCACCGCATTGCCTGGCTGG
>DASUIO010000152.1:0-2007 GCA_036279755.1 Polaromonas sp.
CTTGGCGGGCTGGCTGGAGACGGTGCGCGGCAAAGGCGGCGGCATGCGGCTCGCGGTAGCCCCGGCCGACATCATCCTGGGCGCCGTGGTGCGCAGCATCGAGTCTGATTTCTTTATCGTGGACTGCCTCGCCAGCGACACTGGGTGTTTGTTGACAGGAAACTGCCAGCTGACCAGCATCATCAGCGGCGCACTGCAAAGCTTCATGCAGTACCTCGACCGCTACACGCTCGCCGACCTGCTGGCACCGAACCACGAAAACGCGGCCCAACTCGGGCTGGTGGCGCAACCGCTGACCTTCCGCAAGCGGCCGGGCATCATGGCAAGTTGACATCCGGCATTCACCCTTCGGCCATTCAGGCATGAAACGTTCCCAAGCCCTGCTCGGGCTCTCGCGCGAGCACCATGAAGCGCTGGTACTCGCGCGGCGCGCCTCGGCCACCGCCGGCGATCCGCACAGCGCTGCTGCGCGCCCGCAACGCGAGCACCTCCTGACGCGCTGGGCAGCGCAGTTCGAGCCGCATTTCGCGATCGAGGAGCAGGTGCTGCTGCCGGCCCTGCTGGCAGCCGGTCATGGTTTGCCAGCCGCACAGGCGCAGGCCGAGCACATCGAACTTCGGCGCCTCATCGAGTGCCTGCGCAGCGGTGAAGTGCAAGCGCTGGCGGCTTGGGGCAACGCGATGACCGCTCATGTCCGATTTGAAGAACGCACGCTGTTTCCGCTGGCAGAACGCGTGCTCGATCTCACCGCGCTGACCGATTTGCTGGACCGGTCGGCCCCAAATCCTGTTCCGTCAACCTGAAGCGCATACCCTCATGATGCATATCCCTGCGCACCTCTCCGCCGATGCAACTATCAGTCGAGGGGGCCACTGCATTTGGTGGATGAAAAGCCTCTGGCCTTGAAGCTCAAGCCCCAAGGCCAGGCGGTGCAGCCTGCGCCTAGAGTGCTTGTCCGACGGCTCCTGGGTGGAGCGTCCTACAACCGTTCGCTGGCAGGGCGGCAATGATCAAGTGTCACAAGGAAGGCGCCCACATCGGAGCGCCCAGGAACATCCCAAAGGACAGACCATGAATACCATCATTTATATCGTAGGCCTTATTGTCATCATCGGCTTCATCCTGTCTTATTTCGGTTTCCGCTGAAGCGGCGTTTAATAGGCTGGGTTGGTTCGAGCTTTGCGGCCAGGGGAATTGTGGGCTTGACCGGCGCCGGAGCGCGGCAGTGCCAGAAAGCCTAAAATAATTCGGTGCTCCCAAAAACCATACTTAACGCTGATCTTCATTGCCACTCCGTAGTATCCGACGGCACCTTGACCCCTGAAGTGCTGGCAAAACGCGCCAAAACCAACGGCGTGGAGCTGTGGGCATTAACCGACCACGACGAGATAGGTGGCCAGCACCGCGCGGCAGCGGCGGCCAGGGCGCAAGGCCTGCGCCACCTCACCGGGACCGAAATCTCGGTGACTTTTGCGGGTGAAACCGTGCACATTGTGGGTCTGGGCTTTGATCCGGACGATACGGCTCTGCATCAAGGACTGCGCAAAACCCGCGGCGGCCGCGAGCAACGCGCCAGGGACATGGCCGAGTCACTCGCCGAGGCAGGCATCCCGGGCACGTTCGAAGGTGCGCTGAAATTTGTCAGCAATCCTGAACTGATTTCACGTACGCACTTTGCCCGCTTTCTGGTGGAATCCGGCGTATGCCGCGAGACATCCGAAGTGTTCCGCAAGTATCTGACCGAAGGCAAACCCGGCTATGTGCCGCACCGCTGGGCCACGCTGCAAAACGCCGTGGGCTGGATCACCCGGGCACATGGCGTCGCGGTGATTGCCCACCCGGGCCGCTACAACTTCACGGCCAACGAGGAATACGCGCTGTTTACCGAATTCAAGGCGCATGGCGGCCGTGGCGTGGAAGTCGTTACCGGCAGCCATACCAAGCAGGAATACGTTAAATACGCCGAAACCGCCAAGGAATTTGGCTTGGCCGCGTCGCGTGGCAGCG
>DASUIO010000153.1:0-9827 GCA_036279755.1 Polaromonas sp.
CAGCAAGGCCTGGTGTTGGCGCTCGTTTTTGGCCTGGTGGCGCTGGTCATTGCGCTGAGTATTGGCGTCGGTGTTTACCAGCGCCACTCACCCGCCCGTTCCGTGAAAGCTGTTCCCGCCATTCCTGTCGTTTTGGCGCCGCAGTCCGGCAGTCCGGTGCTGCCAACAGAGATCCGCGTGAGCGCTACGCAGGCCGCGCAAGCCCTTTCGGATGCGGCCACCGTCAAGGTGGAGCAGGGCATCGTGAAGTTCTATTTCGCCTCCGGCAAGGCAGATCTGGCGGCGGGCGCTGGTGAAGCCCTGGCCGATGTGGTCAAGGGCGCACAATCGGGCCGCAGGCTGGTGATCTCGGGTTTTCATGATCCAGTCGGTGACCCTGCCAAAAATGCTGCACTGGCCCGGCAGCGTGCGTTGGCGGTGCGTGACGCCCTGAAGGCTTTGGGTGTGGCAGAGCAGCAGATTGAAATCAAAAAGCCTGAGCCGATGCTTGACAGCGGCAGCGACGCCGACGCACGTCGCGTTGAAATCACCCTTCATTAATCGCTGCCAAGCCAAGCCTTCACGGGTGTTTATAGCGCCGCATTTAGTAACCGCCTGGTAACCCCGACCGTGCCAAATGCATTGGTAACCGGTTACCATAGAGTAGGTAATAAAGTTACAGATTCGAAAGGCAACAAGCATGGCTTTAAACGAAGCAGTTTCAGATATTACGGCCCGCATTACCGAGCGCAGCCGTCCCACGCGCAGCGCCTACCTTGCACAACTGCACGCGGACAGCACGCGACCCCCCAGCCTCGACCGCATGGGCTGTGCCAATATTGCGCATGCCGTGGCGGGAGCGCCACCGGATGACCGTTTCAAGATTGTGACCGAGCGCGCGCCCAACATCGCTATTGTCACGGCCTACAACGACATGCTGTCGGCGCACACGCCGCTGCAAAGCTACCCGGCGCTGATCAAGGACGAAGCGCGCAAGCAGGGCGCCACGGCGCAGGTGGCCGGTGGCGTGCCTGCCATGTGCGACGGCGTCACGCAAGGCACCAGCGGCATGGAACTCAGCCTGTTCAGTCGCGACGTGATTGCCATGAGCACCGCCGTGGCGCTGTCGCACGACATGTTTGATGCCGCGCTGCTGCTCGGCGTGTGCGACAAGATCGTGCCCGGCCTGCTGATTGGGGCGTTGCAGTTCGGCCATTTGCCCACGGTGTTTGTCCCCGCCGGGCCGATGCCTTCGGGCTTGCCCAACAAGGAAAAAGCCAGGGTACGCGAGCAGGCGGCCCAAGGGCTGGTCGGGCGCGAAGGCCTGCTGGAGGCCGAACTCAAGTCTTATCACAGCCCCGGCACCTGCACGTTTTACGGCACGGCCAACAGCAACCAGATGCTGCTTGAAGCCATGGGCCTGCATGTGCCGGGCACCGCGTTTGTGGCACCCGGCGGCCCCCTGCGCGACGAGCTCACACGCGAAGCGGTGCGTACCGTGCTGGGGAAGCCGACGCAATTTTCCGCCGGGCCGCCCCAAGGAAAATTAGCCCCCTCGGGGGGCAGCGTAGTACGCGAAGCGACAAGCGTGGGGGCTAAATGCCGACCGATTGGCCAGATTGTTGATGAACGCGCCATCGTCAACGCCATGGTGGCCCTGCTGGCCACCGGCGGCTCCACCAACCACCTGATTCATTGGGTCGCCGTGGCGCAATCGGCCGGTATTGTGATTGACTGGAATGATTTTTCGGCCTTGTCCGATGTCGTTCCCCTGCTGACGCATGTGTATCCCAACGGCAGCGCCGACGTGAACCAGTTTCAGGCCGCAGGCGGCACCGGGCTGGTCATTCGCGAATTGCTGGACGCCGGTTTCATGCATGAAGACGTGCTGACGGTGCGCGAAGGCGGCATCCGCGAGTACACGCGCGAGCCGGCATTGGCCGGTGCATCGCTGGTCTGGCATGACGCGGGCGATTCGAGAGACGAAACGATTGTGCGTCCCGTCGCCAGGCCATTCAGCCCAAGCGGCGGACTCAAGCTGCTGCAGGGCAACCTCGGCCGCAGCGTGATCAAGGTGTCTGCCGTGCCCGATGACCGGCATGTGATTGAAGCGCCGGCCCGCGTTTTTGATTCGCAAGAGGCTTTGTTGGCCGCCTTCAATACAGGCGAGCTGGAGCGCGTGTGCAAGGAGAGCGCCGCACGCGGCGTGGTGTGCGTGGTGCGCTGGCAAGGTCCGCAAGCCAATGGCATGCCCGAGCTGCACAAACTGACGCCGCCGCTGGCCGTGTTGCAGGGCAAGGGCTTCAGGGTGGCCTTGGTCACCGATGGCCGCATGAGTGGGGCATCGGGCAAAGTGCCTGCCGCCATCCACGTGTCGCCCGAGGCGGCAGCGGGTGGTCCGCTGGCCAAAGTGCGTGATGGCGATGTGATCCGCGTCGATGCGGTCACGGGCCAGTTGCAGGTGCTGGTGCCTGAAGCCGAATGGGCCGCGCGGCCTGTGGACGTTATGCCGGATGACTTGCGCCAGCGCAACGGCATCGGCATGGGTAGGGGATTGTTTGCCGGCATGCGCGAGCGCGCACTGACGGCTGAAAAAGGAGCTTTATCGTGGATGTAACTTTAATCGTGAACGGCCCATTGAGCGCGTTGCAGGTCATGCGGGACGCTCCCGTGATTCCGGTGATTGTGCTGACCGATGTCAAGCAGGCCGTGCTGCTCGCGCGCGCGCTGGTGGCCGGCGGCATCCGCATGCTTGAAGTCACCCTGCGCACACCGCAGGCGCTGGCCTGTATTGAAGCGATTGCGCGCGAAGTGCCCGAAGCCGTGGCTGGCGCGGGAACGGTGCGCAGCGCCGCCGACGCCCAGGCCTGCGCCATGGCTGGCGCCCGCTTTGCGGTGAGCCCGGGCTACACCCATGCCGTGGGACAGGCTTGCCGTGATGCCGGCTTGCCCTTGTTGCCCGGCGTGGCCACCGGCAGCGAAATCATGGCCGCGCAGGAAGACGGCCTGAGCGAGCTCAAGTTTTTTCCGGCCCTGCAAGCCGGTGGCCCGGCCATGCTCAAAGCCTGGAGCGGGCCGTTTGGCGACGTGCGGTTTTGCCCCACAGGCGGCGTGACCATGGCCAATGCGGCTGAGTTTTTGGCGTTGTCCAACGTGGTCTGCGTCGGTGGCTCCTGGCTCACGCCCGCTGACGCGCTGGCGCGTGGCGACTGGACGCAAATCACCGCGCTGGCCCGGCAGGCTTGTCAGCTGGTCAGGGTCAACGTTTGATTTCTTGAGGAAAACAGGTCTATAGCCCGATCAGGACGGTCGTGAGAGGCTATCAAAAATATAGCGCCCCCGCCCTGTGAGCTAGCGCAGACCCGCGCCAACAGCATTTTCGGCGCGCTGGATCAGTTCAATCTTGTAGCCGTCGGGGTCCGTCACGAAGGCAATCACCGTGGTGCCGCCCTTGACCGGACCGGCTTCACGGGTGACATTGCCGCCACCGGCTTTGATCTTTTCGCAGGCGGCATAAACGTCGGGAACGCCCAGCGCGATATGACCATAGGCGGTGCCCAGGTCGTAGTGATCGGTGCCGTGGTTGTAGGTCAGCTCAATTTCAGCATGCTCCGGGTTGCTGCCATAGCCGACAAACGCCAGGCTGTACTTGTACTCCGGATTTTCAGACGTGCGCAGCAGCTTCATGCCCAGCACCTGGGTGTAGAAGTCGATGGAGCGCTGGAGATTGCCAACGCGCAGCATGGTGTGTAAAAGTCGCATCGTGGAGTCGTCCTGTCGTGAAAGTTATCAAATTAGTCATTGTCGCCAATCTTCCCGGTGCTGTCGCGCAGGCCCCGTTGTGAGCGACAGTCCGATTCTGGAAGTCGTTTCGGGCGTTATGCAAGTCGCCGACCTGGCCGTTCTATCGGGGCGTCACGCGCTTGATGAGTTCCTGGCGAATCCCGGCCAGTTTCGCCTTCAGTCGGCGCTGGTTCACCGGCCCGACACGCAGCAGAATTTTTTGTCCTGCTGACAGCGACTCGAGTGCCGGGTCGGCAAGTTCGTAGCGGACCCAGGGACGCACGGATGGAACAGAGCCCTTGACCTCGGTCAGCCGGACTTTCACGGGATAGGCGGCGTCTGGTGTCGCGAGCAACCGGTCGATCACCTCGATCAGCCTGTCGTTGAAGGTGCGTTTCGGGTACCCCAGTTCCTCGTAGGCCCGCTGCAGCATCGGGTACAGGCGGATATACAGATCCAACGCGCTAGCGGTATCAACGGCCTCGGCAAGCAGCACCAGCGGCGTGTAGCGCAGACTGTTGTCGGCGCCGATAACCGGGCCGCTGTCGTTTTCCTCGACCATGAAGCGGCCAGCTGTCGGATGGATGGGCCACAACATGGGTGGTGCGTAGGACCGCCCGAGGTTGTCCACTGTGGCAACAAATCGGCGTGGAAACTCGTCGAGCTGAAAGAACGACACAAGTGCCTGGCGGCCCAAAAGACCGGCCAGTGCCATGCCAATGTCGGCTACTGCCAGCGGCGGCGCTGCAGCGGGCGCTTCAAGAGGGTACTTGATCGCCGGCTCGGGCGGGGCTGCGACCGTGTTGGTGTTGCTCGGTACCGAGGCGGCCGGAGGTGAAGCGGGCGCCTCCGGCGCGGGCTTCGAGATGCTTCGCCACAGCATCGTCGCGCCTGCCACAGCAGCGGCGATGGCGACGACCAGCAGCACGCGCCGTCCTGTGCTCATGATCTCGGCCGTGCAAGCCCGGACGTCGTCATCCCGCAATCTCCGGCGGATGCGCGTTTACGCTCGGGTGTGCCGCAGCTTTGCGTTCTCATTGATGTAAATTTACCACGCTTTGAAGGATATGTCATCAGGTCGGCTGGCGGCATCGGATTCGGATTCGGTGCTTATGCAGCCTCACCACCGCCTAAAACAGTGCACCGGTCCTCTGTCTGGTTTCTACGCGGGTTGATGGCATCGTCTTCCAGTCCTGGAGGCCATACTCATTCGCATGATGCGGTGTCAGCATGACAAATTCTTGCAACAAAATTCTGCAATTTGCACCAGAATAGACATAGGGCTAAAAAGGTGATTATCTTGATCATCATGCAGTCCCGCCAAGTCGCATTTCTCCTCCTAAAAAATGGCAATACGCAAATGGGGCAAGTGGCTGTTGCTGATCAGCCTGTTCGGGCTGCTGCTGGTGCTTGTCGCCGGCCTGGTCAGTAACGAGTTGCGCACCTCTCAATGGCAAGCGCGCTATCTGTCCGAATTGGGCCGTGAACTGACGTTCAAGCTTGAGCCAGGACCCAGTCCATCAATCCGTTTCCCTGAATCCGGTCCTTACGACGAACGTCTCGGGTACAGCAGGATTCCTGCTTTTTCCCGGTCCCTGACGACACAAGATTACTTGTTGACGCAACAAGCGCGCATCTCGCCGCGGCTTGCAGAACTCACGGACAGAGGACTGTCTCCGCCCTATCGCGAGAAGAGCCAGGCGGGCCTTGACTTGCTTGACTGCAACCGACAATCTTTGTACGCGGAACGTTTCCCTGAACGCCGCTATCAGCATTTCGATTCGGTGCCGCGCTTGCTGGTGGATAGCCTGCTTTTTATCGAGGATCGTGACTTGCTCACGACGCGTTATCCGCTCCGCAACCCCGCGGTCGACTGGAGCCGCTTCGGCAGGGCCATTTCCGACCAATTGCTGCACGTGATTGACAAATCGCACCAGACGCCGGGCGCCAGCACGCTGGTGACGCAGATCGAGAAATATCGTCATTCGCCTGACGGCCGTACCGCATCGGCGCAGGAGAAGCTGCGGCAGATGGCCTCGGCCTCGGTCAGGGCTTATCTGGACGGCGAGGACACGCTTCCCACACGTCAGCAGATCGTGGTGGATTATCTGAATACGGTACCGCTTGCGGCCAAGCCCGGCTATGGCGAGATCCATGGGCTGGGCGACGGTCTGTGGGCCTGGTACGGGCGCGATTTCAAGGACGTCAATCAGCTCCTGGGCAGCAACGACAGTCCATCGGAAGGCGATCAGCTGCAGCGCAGCGCGGAGGCTTTCAAACAGGCCCTGTCGCTCATGATCGCGCAACGCCGGCCCTCCTATTACCTGCGCGAAGGCGCTGCACAGCTGCAGCAGTTGACGGACAGTCATTTAAGGGCGCTGGCCGCCGCGGGAGTCATCCCGGTGGCGCTGCGCGATGCGGCGTTGCCGATCAAGCTCAATCTGCAGCAAAAGACCGTCAGCGGGCCGCCGATCTCATTTGTCAGCCGCAAAGCGGTGACCGCGTTGCGTGCCGATCTTTCTGGTTTGTTGCACGTCAACCACCTTTACGAGCTGGACCGTCTCGATCTCAGCGCAGGCACGACCCTGAATGGCGACATGCAACGCGAGGTCACGACGGTGCTGCGGCAGCTCAAGCAAGCAGCCAACGCAAAAGCGGCGGAACTGTATGGTCATAACATGCTTGGCGCCGGTGATGATCCGGGCAAGCTGATTTTCAGTTTCACGCTGTACGAGCAACGCGGCGGCGCCAATCTGCTGCGCGTGCAGACCGACAATTTCGATCAACCCTTCGACATCAACGAGGGTGCCAGACTCAATCTGGGATCTACCGCCAAGCTGCGCACGCTGATCACCTATCTCGAAATCATCGCCGATCTGCATCAGCGTTACGTCGGCATGACGACCAAGGAGCTGGCCCGGGTGCCAGTGGACAAGGAGAACGTCTTGAGCCGCTGGGCGATCGATTATCTGGCTCACTCAAAGGATCGCGGTTTGCCTGCGATGCTGGAGGCAGCGATGGAGCGACGCTACTCGGGCAGTCCGGGAGAAGCCTTTGTGACCGGGGGAGGGGTGCAGACATTTTCCAATTTTGAGCCAGAGGAAAACTACCAGGTGTTGACGGTGCGCGAAGGCTTCAAGCAATCGGTGAACCTGGTTTTTGTGCGGCTCATGCGCGACGTGGTGCGGCATTACAAATTCAGCATGGCTGATGCCAGTCCTGAAACGCTGGAGGCTCAGAGTGAGTCGAAGCGGCAAGAAATTTTGTCCCGCTTTGCCGACAAGGAAGGACGCCAGTTCATGGTTCGCTTCTTCAGAAAATACCAGGGCAAGACGCCCCAGGAAGCGCAGGAATTGTTGCTGGACAACCTGCGTCCGGTGCCGGCACGGCTCGCCACGGTGTTCCGCAGCATCCAGCCGGACGCGGACCTGGCGCAGTTCGCCGCCTTGATGCGCGAACAGTTCCCCAAAGAGGGTCTGTCGGAGGCCACGTTGAAAGTGCTGTATGAAAAATACGGGACGGATAAATTCTCATTGGCCGACCGCGGCTACATCGCCCGCGTCCATCCCCTGGAGTTGTGGCTGCTCGGGTTCATGCGCCAGCATCCGGAAGCGACCTTGACGCAGACGCTGGATGCCAGCCGCGACGCGCGCCAGGATGTCTACGCATGGCTGTTCAAGACCCACAATAAAAACAAGCAGGATAAACGTATCCGGCAAATGCTGGAACTCGAGGCTTTTCTGGAGATTGGCCGCGACTGGCGGCGACTCGGTTATCCGTTCGAATCCCTCACGCCCTCTTATGCCAGCGCGCTTGGCGCCTCGGGCGACCGGCCCGCCGCGCTGGCGGAGTTGATGGGGATCATCGTCAACAAAGGCATGCGTCTGCCGCTTAAAAAATTGCAAGACCTGGACTTTGCGCGCGGAACGCCCTATGAAACGCACTTTGAAAGTAGCGGGCCTGCGGCCGAACGGCTGTTGCCCGAAGAAATAACGGACGTGGTGCGCCGTTCGTTAATTGGCGTGGTGGAAGGCGGCACTGCCAGACGACTCAAGGGCGGCTTGCGGCAAGCCAATGGCAAGCCGCTGGAGGTTGGCGGGAAAACCGGCACCGGCGAGCATCTCTTCAATGTCTACGCCGCGGGCGGCAAACTGATTTCCTCGCGCGCTGTGAACCGCTCCGCCACCTTTGTATTTTTGATGGGCGATCGTTTCTTCGGCACCATGACAGCCTACGTCCACGAGCCCTATGCGGCCAACTACAAGTTCACGAGTGGGCTCTCGGTGCAATTGCTCAAATCACTGACGCCGACACTTCTTCCCATGATGGAAACGGCAACAGGCAACACGGCGTTGGCCTGCCAGCATTGATTGATGGGCCAGGGAATCAGCGATCCGGAGGATTGATTCGACCAGCGCTTCACGGCCGCGTTCCCCGCAGCCTCAGCGCATTGCTGATCACCGACACCGAACTCAGGCTCATCGCCAGGGCCGCGATCATGGGCGACAGCAGCCAGCCGGTGAAGGGGTACAACAGGCCGGCTGCGATCGGCACGCCCAAGGCGTTGTAGACGAAGGCGAAGGCCAGATTCTGCTTCATGTTGGCGATCGTTGACTCCGATATCGCACGGGCCTGTGCGATGCCGCGCAAGTCACCCTTGATCAGGGTGACCGGCGCGCTGTTCATTGCCACGTCGGTGCCGGTGCCCATCGCCACGCCGACATCCGCCTGCGCCAGCGCCGGTGCGTCGTTGATGCCATCGCCCGCCATGGCAACGACGTGGCCCTGCTGCTGCAAGCGCTGGACCAGCGCCAGCTTGTCGGCGGGCTTGACCCCGCCATGCACCTCGTCCAGCCCCAGGCGCGCAGCCACCGCCTTTGCGGTGGTCAGGCCGTCACCCGTGGCCATGATGACGCGCAGGCCCGCCGCCTTCAGCGCCGCCAGCGCTTCGGGCGTGCTGGACTTGATGGGATCGGCCACGGCCAGCAGGCCGGCCAGTCGGCCGTCTACCGCCAGATGCATCACGCTGGCGCCCTCGGCGCGCAGCGCTTCGGCCTGCGCTAGCAGCGCGTCCACGGCGACGCCGACTTGCTCCATCAGCGCCGCGTTACCTAGCGCGAGCGCCCGACCCGCCACACGCCCGCGCACGCCGATGCCGCTGGCGGACTCGAAGCTCTCGGGCGAGTCCAGCGTCAGGCCTTGCTCGAGTGCGGCGCGCACGATGGCGCCAGCCAGCGGGTGTTCGCTGCCCTGGTCCAGGCTGGCGGCCAGCCGCAGCACCTCGTCGGCGCTGAAGCCGTCGGCCGGCACCGCACGGTCGAAGGTCGGCTTGCCTTCGGTCAGCGTGCCGGTCTTGTCGACGATCAGCACATCGACCTTGCGGAAGTGTTCGATCGCGGCCGCATCGCGGAACAATATGCCCTGGCCCGCAGCCTTGCCGGTGGCGACCATGATCGACATCGGCGTCGCCAGGCCCAGCGCGCAGGGGCAGGCGATGATCAACACCGCCACCGCGTTGATCAGGCCGTAAACCCAACTTGGTTGCGGGCCGAACAAGCCCCAGCCGAAGAAGGTCAGCACGGCGATGCTCACCACTGCCATCACGAACCAGCCGGCCACCTGGTCGGCCATGCGCTGCATCGGCGCCTTGGAGCGCTGGGCCTGCGCGACCATCTGGACAATTTGCGACAGCATGGTCTGTGCGCCGACACGCTCGGAGCGCATGACCAGTGCGCCGCTGGTGTTGAGCGTGGCCCCGATGAGCTTGTCGCCGGCCCGCTTGCTCACGGGCATGGGCTCGCCGGTCAGCATGGATTCGTCGACCGAACTGCTGCCCTCGATGACCACGCCGTCCACGGGCACCTTCTCGCCCGGTCGTACACGCAGGCTATCGCCCACATGCACATGGGTCAGCGGCACATCCTCCTCAGTGCCGTCGGCGTTGATGCGGCGGGCCGTCTTGGGTGCCAGGCCGAGCAGCGACTTGATCGCGGCCGAGGTCTGGGAACGCGCCTTCAGCTCGAGGATCTGACCGAGCAGGGTCAAGGAAATGATGACCGCCGCCG
>DASUIO010000154.1:0-3180 GCA_036279755.1 Polaromonas sp.
GAAATTTTGTTTCGCACCCGCTTGTCGCAAGACATGTTCAAGGGCCTGGCGCCCTGGATGCAGCACCTGCCGGGTCGGCTGCTGCACACCAACGTGGTCGGCTGCACCATTTTTGCGGCGGTCTCGGGCTCCAGCGCCGCCACCTGCGCGACCATCGGCAAAATGACGCTGCCCGAGCTCACACGCCGCGGCTACCCCGAGCACATGGTTATCGGCACGCTGGCCGGTGCCAGCACCCTGGGCCTCTTGATTCCGCCGTCCATCATCATGATCGTCTACGGCGTCTCGGCCGAAGTCTCGATTGCCAAGCTGTTTATCGCCGGTGTGTTGCCAGGGCTGATGCTGGCGCTGCTGTTTTCGGGCTATATCGTGATCTGGGCGCTGCGCCACCCCGGCCAGATTCCGGCCGCTGACGAAAAAACCAGTTTGCTGCAAAAGCTCGCGGCATCGCGGGCATTGATTCCCGTGGTTTTTCTGATCATGTCGGTTCTGGGCTCCATCTATTCCGGCATTGCCACGGCCACCGAAGCCGCAGCGATCGGCGTGGTGGGCGCGCTGCTGATCTCGGCCCTGCAAGGCTCGATGAGTTGGCAGGCCTTTCGCGAGGCCCTGATGGGTGCGACACGCCTGTATTGCATGATCGCGCTGATCCTGGCGGGCGCTGCGTTTTTAACGCTCTCGATGGGCTACATCGGGCTGCCGCGCCATCTGGCCGAATGGATTGCCACACTTGGCCTGACGCAGGGCCAGTTGCTGCTGGCACTGACCTTCTTTTTCATCTTGCTCGGCTGCTTTCTGGATGGCATTTCCATGGTGGTGCTGACCATGGGCGTGCTGATGCCGACGATCCAGAAAGCCGGTATCGACCCGATCTGGTTCGGCATTTTCATCGTGCTGGTGGTCGAAATGGCGCAGATCACGCCGCCCGTCGGCTTTAACCTGTTTGTATTGCAGGGCATGACGGGACGGGAGCTGAGCTGGATCGCAAAAGTCACGCTGCCGATGTTTCTCCTGATGTGTGCTGCCCTGGCCATTGTCTATATGTTTCCCGGCATTGCCACCTGGCTGCCGCAGCAAATGAGCGGCTAAACTTTCAGCACAGCAAATCACCACGAGCCGCCATGATGTATTCGATTCTTGCTATTTGTGTAGGCGCCTCTGTGGGTGCATTGTCGCGCTGGGGCCTGGCCTTGTGGTTGACGCCCGGCGGATTCATTCCCTGGGGCACGCTGGCCGCCAATCTGATCGGCGGCTATCTGGTCGGCGTCTGCATCGCCACCTTCGAAGCCATGCCGCAGCTTGATCCGGTCTGGCGCCTGATGCTGGTGACCGGCTTTCTGGGCGCACTCACGACGTTTTCAACGTTTTCCGCGGAGGTCGCGATCTACCTGACGGAAGAACGCTACGGTCTGGCCCTGACCACAGCGGCACTGCATGTGCTGGGATCGCTGCTGCTGACCATTGCAGGCATCAAGAGCACCGTGTTTTTCATCGCTGCTCGCGCCCATTGAACAGGGGCTAAGGGCCGAACTGATTCACAGAAAGATGCAGGCGGCAGCTGGCCATTGCCCGCCTCAGTCTGTTGGATGCAGAGCGCGTCCCCGCCAAGTCTGGTACGCTGCCAACACTGGATTTCACCCGTATGCTGACCATCCTCCCGCCTTCCTCCGAACAACGCATCCACGCGATAGCGCTGGCCCGTCAGGCGGTGATCCAGGAGGGCGAAAGTTTGACTGGCACCTTGGCCGATGCCTGGATTGAGCGCTCCTGGAGGCGCTGCCTGGCCAGCGGCAAAAAACCGGAACAGGCGGTCAGCTTCGATGTGATTGCGCCACAGGCCTTGCGCCGCACCGAGGAAGCCAATCACAGGCTGGTGCAGGCTGCCCGCCCGGTGCTGGAGAAGCTTGGGGCAGCGATTGCCAGCACGCGTTACTTTGCCATCTTGACCAACGCGCAGGGCGTGGTGGTGGACGTCAATGGCCCGATTGACCGGCGCGACCGCCGCGCCGACCTGATCACGCGCATTGGCGTGGACTTGTCCGAACAAAGCGTGGGCACCACAGCCATAGGCGCGGCCCTCACCGAGCTGCAACCGGTCTGGCTGCACCGCAGTGAGCATTTCTTCAATGACACCTCAGCCTACAGCTGCGCCGGTGCACCGCTGTTCGGGCCGGACGGCCAGTGCGCAGGCATGCTGGACCTGACCGGTGTGGATGCGGTGGAGCGGCCCGAGCTCAAGCACCTGGTTTTGCAATCGGCGCGCAGCATTGAAAATGCGCTGACGCAAAGCAAGCCGCACGATCTGCTGATCCGGCTGAACTGGTCCAGCCACGCCCTGGGCGAAGACGCGGACGGGCTGCTCTGCCTGGACCCGGACGGCTGGGTGACCGGCGCGAATCCGGCCGCGCGGCAAATGGTGGCCCAGCTTCTTTCGGGCAGTCTCGCGCCCGTGCACTGCAGCGACCTGTTCGCGATGCCCTACGAGATGCTGTTTGATGCCGCAAAGCGTGACACGCGGGGCTATCCGCAGGCTATCGAAGTGCCCTTGTGGTCCGGCCTCCGGCTGCACGCGATGCCGCTGCGGCAAGGCAGCAGCCCCAAGCGGCTTGCTAAAAAAATGCCGACGCCGCCACCACTGCCGCTCAGGGACGTTGAGACGGCCTTGATACGCAAAGCCGTCAGCGAAGCCAAAGGCAATGTGCTGCAGGCTGCCAAGGCCCTGGGCGTGAGCCGCGCCACGGTGTACCGTCGGCTCGCCCCGGGCAAACTCCGGTAATGTGAGGTGGGCGCAGCGGTGCCCTGCTGCCAATCCGCAGCGATCAGAGCTTCCGGGTGCAGACCTCAGTGCTTGTTTTCGCCGTGCTGGGCCGCCATGTCGTGTGCCATGCCTGCAGCAGCGCCTGGCGCCATCGTGCTGACCGGCACCTTCAACTCGACTTGACTTTCAGCGCCTTTGGCATCCTTGAAGCGAAGGGTCAGCGGCACCGTGCTGCCCTTGGGCAGCGGTTGCTTCAAGTCCATCATCATGACGTGATAGCCGCCGGGCTTGAGTTGCACGGTTTGACCCGCCGGCAAATCAAGCGAAGGCACGGCGCGCATTTTCATGACGTCGCCCTCCATTTTCATTTCGTGCACTTCCACCACGCCCGCCACGGGGGACGATGCGCCGACCAGCCTGGC
>DASUIO010000155.1:0-3479 GCA_036279755.1 Polaromonas sp.
CCCGAGGCGTAGCGTGAACCCAGCTCTATATCCTTGGAGCGCTGCGGCAGCAAAGTCAGGCCCGGTGTTGTAAAGCCCAACTCATCCACATTAGCCAAGCGAAAACTATGGCCGATGCGCCCATAAACGGACACTTCTTTACTAATCGGCTGGCTCAGCCCAAGTTCCCAGGCGTTTTGATCGCTGGCCAGACCCGCCAGGGCATTTGTATTATTTTTGCTGATGCGCTCCGTGCGAAGTCCCAAAGACAGCGTTGTCCCAGTGGACGCCAGGGTGACCTCATCGCGCAAATACCAGGCACGTGAAGACTGCGTCGCTGTGGATCCGTAAGTACCCAGCACATCGCGCTGCCAGGTTCCGTAGTCATTGCCGAGCGTGAGCTTATTTGAAAATTCGGATCGTTTGATGCTGTGCACGGCGCGCAATGCATAGTTGTTGGCCTTGACGTCGTAGTCATAGTTCGAACTGCCATGAGAGGAAACATACAGGCTGCGCAACTTTTTATCACGCGAGCCAGCATCAGCTGTTAGTTGCCAATCTCCGATAACGGCCTCCGCAAAGAACCCGCTTCGGACGTTATCGATCGTGGCTTTGTTTGAAGGGCTTGAGGACTGGCGGGGATTGTTCTGGTACTGCGCAGCGGTGAGCGAGCCGGGCAAGCCGGTGTCGAGTCCGTCCTGGGACACCCGAGCACCCACTCTCAGCCAGTCGTTGCTCCACTGCGCTGCGGCTGATACGGCATCGGTGTCAGAGCGAAAGTTGTCGCGGTGGTTGTCTGCCTTGCGCTTCATGCCATTGATATCCAGCGAAAACCCGCCGCTGGCAAGCGTGGCATTGGCGCGTCCTTCGCGCAGCCCATAGCTGCCTACCCCTGCATACAAGGACGCTGCATTTTTGCGCGCCGTTCCTGTTCCAGCCTTCGTGGTGATGATGATGACGCCGCCGGTTGCGCCTTCGCCGTAGAGCACGGCACCGCTGCCGCGAATCACTTCAATTTGCGCCACGGATTCAATCGGAATACCGGCCAGGCGGGTACCCCCCAAATCCGCTTCATTGATGCGGATGCCGTCCACTATCACGACCTGGTTGCTATCGGATGTGCTGCCGAAACCCCGCAGATCAAGAGCGTAATCGCCACCGCCATATAAATCTTGGCGCCCTGGCACGCCCAGAATGCGCATGATGGCATCGTTAACAGTCACTGCGCCAGAGCGTTGAATGTCCTCAGCGGTAATGACACTGGTGCCGAAGGGCTGGGATTCGCGCGGCCCAGCCACACGGCTGGCCGTAACCACCACTTCGTTAAGGGTACTGGCGGGTTGGGTTTGTGCGAGCACCGCAGAAGTAGCAGCCATAGCCAGCGGAAACACCGCAAGGCGTACAGAAGAAATACAAGTTTTCATGGGATCAACATTCAACAAAATGCCCTCACCAGCTTCCCCGCCAGTGCATGAGCGTTACGAACGCGCGGCCAAATCCTGGACGTGCGCATTCACCTTGTTGGCCGGTATCCGGGCTGACGGAACTGCTATTCAATCGCCTTCCCAAGCGCGTGTTCAAAACGCTCAGTGGCTAATGATGAAAGCTGAATGTGTCCTCAAGTTTGAATCTCAAGGAGCAGCATTCGTCCGTTTACCGTTGCGGGGGCAGCGCAGGTTAGAAATCGCAGCGCTTGGCAAGACCGGGCTGACCCGGACCTGGCGGCGTTGACTTCCTCCTGCTTCCCGTTGAACTGCAGCGTGTGAACCACACTGCGAGCACCAACAAGCGAGATTCTACGCGGCAAAACGCGGCAAACCCTACAATCAGCATCGCCATGTCGAACCAAAACCTAATCGACCAGATCACCGAACGCGTTGAACGGCTTTTGCTGCGCTACGAGGAATTGCAGCGCACCAATGCGCTGCTGGGCGAGCAGGTCAGCACTCTGACGCTTGAGCGCGATTCGCTCAAATCACGGCTCAATGCCGCGCGTGCCCGTGTGGACGCCTTGATTGAGCGCCTGCCCGAAAGCATCGGTCACGACGCCAAAACGCCTGTGGGAACTGAGTGATGAAACAACTCGAAGTACAAATCATGGGCCAGAGCTATTTGCTGGGGTGCCCCGAAAACGGTGATGCGCGCCTGCTTGAGGCTGTCAGCAAGGTTGACGCGGCCATGTGCAAAATTCGCGATGCCGGCAAAACCAAGGCGCGTGACCGCATTGCAGTGCTGGCCGCCCTGAACCTCGCGTTTGAACTTCCCGAGCGCAACCCCAACGGCATGGCGGCGCCTGCCGCAGCACATGACCAGGCACCGGCCGAATCCGCTGCTGCAGCCTCGCACCCAAAGCTGGCCGCATTGCTGCAGCGCATCGACATCGCACTGGGTACCGACGGTCGCCTACTTTGACCCATTAGGTCCAGATTGCACGGTTTCGCACGGCGTGCGAGACCGCAAAAGGCCTACAATTAGTTTGTCTGCGATGCGCACTGGGCTTTATATTTCCTTGAACCAATGCTCCACGAGCACGGGCTTGGTAAATTGTCCGGCAGGTGTGATCGTCTCGCGTCAGACGAGCCCGAAACCTGACTGCCCTCGCCCACCTGAACCCCGGTTCAGGATGACGGTCCAGTGGTATTCGCAGACACCTTATTTCACGCCCTGGCTCAAGGCCGCTTCGGGCTTATCCATTTTTCAGCGGGCCGCGGCAGCGAGCCCTGCCCCACACAGCAAGCTCACATGAATATTGAACCTCTGCTGATCGTTGAACTGGCCCTGTTAGGCGCATGCACCGGTTTTCTTGCAGGCTTGCTGGGCATTGGCGGCGGCATGCTGATGGTTCCTTTCATGACGATCATCCTGACGGCCAAGGGTTATCCTCAGGACTACACCGTCAAGATGGCCGTCGCCACCTCGCTGGCAACCATCTGCTTTACCTCGCTTTCATCCGTGCGTGCGCATCAAAAGCGCGGCGCCGTCATGTGGAATGTTGTGCTGCTGCTGGCACCCGGCATCCTGCTCGGGTCGCTGATTGGCGCTCAGATGGCCGTAGCCCTGCCGGGCAAGGTCCTGAGCGTGCTGTTTGCGATATTCGTGGCTTTCTCAGCCACCCAGATGTTTCTCGACCGCAAACCCCAGCCCAGCCGAACGCTGCCGGGCGGCGTCGGCATGTTCAGCATGGGCGGACTCATCGGCATGCTGTCGGCACTGGTGGGTGCCGGTGGCGCTTTCATCTCGGTACCCTTCATGACCTGGTGCAACGTCAAGATTCACCATGCGGTCGGCACCTCGGCGGCGCTGGGCTTTCCGATCGCGCTGGCAGGCACGCTGGGCTACATCTGGGCCGGTCAGGACTTGCCGCCAATGCCTGCCGGATCGATCGGGTATCTGTATCTGCCGGGCCTGATCGTGATCGCGCTGGCCAGCATGAGCTCAGCCCCCCTGGGGGCGCGCACGGCCCACCGCATGGACATCCGCCCCCTGAAAAAGGTTTTCGC
>DASUIO010000156.1:0-3532 GCA_036279755.1 Polaromonas sp.
CCTGGGAAGCTCTGAAGGCTGCGGCACCCAGGCAAACGGACAATCCCAAATCTCAAATCTCAACAACAACAAGGAAATTCATTTGCGCATTGCAACTTATCAATGGAACGGCCAACGGCATGTAGGGGTCGTTGCTGAAGACGGCCAGTCCCTGACTCCCTTGAACCTCGAACCGGGACAGGCACGCACAGGCGCGCTGGCGGTCATTGAAATGGGCGGCGACCTGAAGCAGCTGTCACGGCGCTATGGAGAACCCCTGCTGCTGCGTGATGTGACGCTGGAAGCGCCGCTTCCCATGCCGCGGCACAATATTTTTTGTGTGGGCCGCAACTACCACGCCCATGCAAAAGAGCTGTCGGCATCGGTTTTCAAAAACAACACAGCCAACCCCGAAGCATGGCCCATCGTGTTCACCAAGGTGCCTGAATGCGTGGTGGGCCCGACTGCCGACGTGATGCTGCCGACCGGGATCTCGGAGCAGATTGACTATGAGTCCGAACTTGCCGTGGTGATCGGCACGGGTGGCCGCAACATCTCGCGCGCCAATGCGCTGAAGCATGTGTTTGGCTACACCATCGTTAATGACGTGACCGCACGCGACGTGCAAATGCGGCACCAGCAGTGGGATCTGGGCAAGTCCTTCGATACCTTTTGCCCGATGGGGCCATGGATAGTGACGGCCGACGAGCTCGACGGCACCCGTACACGCGTGCGCGGCTGGGTCAACGGCGAGCTACGTCAGGACGCCCAGACGGCCGACCTGATCTTTGACATTCCGACGCTGATCGAAACCTGCTCGCGCGGCATCACGCTCTACCCGGGTGACGTGATTGCCACGGGGTCGCCGGCGGGCGTCGGGATGGGCATGAACCCGCCGCAGTACCTGAAATCGGGTGACGTCGTACGCATCGAGATCGACGGCATTGGCGTGATTGAAAACCGTTTTGTGTGAGCCCAGCCGGGCATGAATAAAAGGCGCCGAGGGGCGCCCTTAAAAGGAGACTTTGATGAGTGATGTGAAGTGGAGTGGCGGAGTGGAGAACTGGACCCAAAAAGGCGATATCAAACTCTTTCTTTGGGAGAAAAAGGCCTCTCCCAAAGTGCCGCATGCGGGCACCATTTTTTTTGTGCATGGCTCGTCCATGGCCTCGCAACCCACGTTTGACCTGCAGGTGCCCGGCCGCCCCTACTCGTCCGCGATGGACTGGTTTGCGGAGCACGGCTTTGACACCTGGACCATGGACAACGAAGGCTATGGCCGCTCCGACAAGCAACGGGACATCAACTTCGATATCAGCAACGGCGCTGACGACCTGGCTGCCGGCAGCCAGTACATCATGGACAAAACGGGCGCCAAGTCCTTGTTGCTCTACGGCATTTCCTCGGGCGCACTGAAGGCGGCGCTCTTCACCGAACGGCACCCGGAGCGTGTAGCCAAACTCGCCCTGGACGCTTTCGTGTGGACCGGCGAAGGCAGCCATACGCTGGAGCAGCGCAAGAAAAAACTGCCGGAGTTCCTCGCCAAAAACCGCCGGCCAATTGACCGCGCCTTCGTCCACAGCATTTTTCAGCGCGACCATCCCGACACCGCCGATGCAGCGACGGTAGACGCGTTTGCAGACGCCATCCTGACGCTCGACGACTCGATGCCCACCGGCACCTATGTCGACATGTGCTCCAGGTTGCCCTTGCTGGATCCCCGCAACATCACAGTGCCATCCCTCATCCTGCGCGGCGAATACGACGGAATTGCGGGCATGGATGACCTGATCGATTTCTTCAAGCTGCTGCCCAACCAGAACAAGCAGTTCAACGTGATGCGCGGGATTTCGCACGCCAGTTTCCAGCAAAAGAACTACCTGATGGTCTATCACATCCTGCACAGTTTTTACACAATGCCAGAACCAAGCTACAAGGGGTAAATTCATGAACATCGTTACCAAGTCAATCGTTGCCGGCGCGCTGTTAGCCGGATCAATGTGTACGGCGTTTGCACAGGGCTATCCCAACAAGCCAGTCAAGCTGATTGTTCCGTTCGCGCCGGGCGGTTTCACCGACGTGGTCGCCCGAATCGTAGGTCAGCGGCTTTCAACCGCCATGGGCCAACAGTTCGTGATCGAAAACAAGGCCGGTGCGGGCTCGATCATCGGAACAGACTTTGTGGCCAAGTCAGCGCCAGACGGCTATACGCTTGTAATGGTTTCCACCACGCATGTGATCAGCCCGTGGATCTACAAGAATATGCCTTACGACCCGATCAAGAGCTTCACGGCGGTCTCCAAACTGGTGGACTCGCCCTATGTGCTGCTGGTCAACCCCAAGATCAAGGCGAACAACGTTCAGGAATTCATTGCACTGGCCAAGGCCGCACCTGACACCATCCACTACGCTTCGTCGGGCAATGGCAGTTCGCAGCACCTGATGGGTGGGCTCTTTGTTGCCATGACGGGAGCCAAGCTCCAGCATGTGCCCTACAAAGGCAGTAGCGGCGCGGCCACCGACTTGGTGGCCGGTGTAGTGGAGAGCAGTTTTGCGGGGGTTCCCAACGCACTGGCACAAGTGCCGCAAGGCCGCCTGAAGGCGCTGGCCGTGACGACGGCCAAGCGCATCCCGCAATTGCCTGACGTTCCCACCCTGCAGGAAGCCGGTGTACCGGGCTATGAGGCGTCGGTATGGCTGGCCCTGCTGGCGCCGGCTGGAACGCCGCATGACATTGTGACCCGGCTGAATGCCGAAGTTGCCAAGGCCATGGCCTCGCCAGAAACCAAAAAGTCCCTGTACGACGCGGGTGTGGCAGTTGCCACGTCAACGCCTGAAGCCATGTCTGATTACATGGTTCAGGAAATGGCGCGGTGGGGCAAAGTCGTCAAGGATACCGGCATCAAGATCGAATAAGCCGGTTTGCCTGGCCCATGAAAAAGGCCGCTGCAACCCTTGCGGTTTGCAGCGGCCTTTTGGCGTAAGCGCTGATCAGGAATGATCAGCGCCCTCAGCCACGATTAATCACCATCAGTCACGTGCAGGCTTGGCAAACTTGCCCGCCTTTTTTGCCGCATCGCGTGGCACAAACACCTTGCCCGCTGGCCTGGCAAAAGCAGGTTTACGGTTTGCAAAATCAGGGCGTGGTGCAAAACCTTCGTTGCCACCGCCAAAGCTGCGGTCATCACGCGGCGCAAAGCCGGCGTTGTTGTTGCCGAAACTACGGTCGTCCTGACGACGTGGGCCGCGGTCGTTGAAGCTGGTGCGGTCCGCATAAGCATTGCCCTGAGGCGCTGCTGGTCGGCCCTGGAAGGAGCCACCACGGTCATCACGGTTGCCGCCGAAGCCGCCACCCGGATTACCGCCAAAGCCACCCCCTGCTGGCTTGCGGCCAGCAAAGCCGCCACCACCGCCGCCAAAGCTGCGACCACCACGGTCACCACCGAAATTGCCACGTGGACGCTCGGAGGTCGGCGCGAAACGCTGCTGCGGCTCCAGACCGGCAATCACGCTGGGCTTGAGGTTTTGCTGCGTGTAGTGCTCGATATCCTGA
>DASUIO010000157.1:0-2163 GCA_036279755.1 Polaromonas sp.
ATCCAGCTCGGCTACCAGCACCGCGGCGTCGAGGCCTTGGCGCTTCAACGCCCGCCCCTGGCGATGACCACGCTGGTCGAGACGATCGTCGGCGATTCCAGCATCGCCTACGCCTGGGGCTATTGCGCGGCCATGGAAGCCCTGGCCGAAGCGCCCGTGGCATTGGAAACCGAGCTGGTGCGCGGCGTTGCGCTTGAGCTTGAACGGGTGGCCATGCATCTGGGCAGCTTGAACGGGCTGGCCACCGACATCGCGTTCCTGCAGGGCGGAGCCACCTACGGACGACTGCGCACCGCCATCATCAATGCCTCCATGCGCTGCTGCGGCAGCCGCTTTGGCCGCGGCTGGCTCAGGCCCGGCGGTGTGCGCTTTGGCCTGAGCGCCGAACTGCGACGCGACCTGCTCGTCACGCTGGCCGCCTTCGCCAAAGACTTCGCCCAGGTCAATGACCTGATGCTCGGCGCGCGCAGTGTGCAGTCGCGCTTTCGAGGCACCGGTGTCGTGAGCCAGCAAGCCGCGCACGAGATCGGCCTGGTCGGCCTGGTGGCCCGGGCCAGCGGCGTGGCTGTCGATACCCGCAGCAGCCGGCCCGGCCGGGTCCATGGTGCCCATCCCGTGGCGCTGTTGACCGAGGAAACTGGCGACTGCTGGGCGCGGCTGCGGCTGCGCATGCGCGAGATTGATGAGTCGGTGCGGTGGCTCACGCAAGTGCTGCAGGCCAGCGGGCTGGACCTGAGCGCCGCCTCGCAGCGCGCGCCAGAGCGTCTGCTGCCCGACCGGCTGTGTGTCTCGGTGCGCGAAGGCGTTCGCGGCCCGGTGGTTCAGGTGATTGAAACCGGCAGGGACGGGAGCCTCGTTCACTACAAGGTGCAGGACCCGTCGCTGCAGAACTGGTTCGGCCTCGCGCTGGCGGTGCGTGACAACGAAATTTCCGACTTTCCCATCTGCAACAAGAGCTTTGATCTTTCCTATTGCGGGAATGATCTTTAGGAACGCCAGTGATTAAGTCGATCGCGGTCAGAGTCTCCCAGGGAACTCAGTACATTCCCAACCCCCGCAAGGCTGTCCCTGTCGGCTTTCGGGGCAAGCCTCTCATTGCCCCCCAAGCCTGTGCGACGGGCTGCAGCGCCTGCGTGGCCGCTTGCCCCACTGCCGCCATCACGCTGGACCCGGTCGCCATTGATCTGGGGCGCTGCGTGCTGTGTGGCGACTGCGCGCCGGTCTGCCCCAGCGCCAAACTCTCGTTCTCCAGCGACTTCCGGCTGGCGGCTACCGAGCGCAGCGCCCTGGTAATAAGTGAGCCACGGCCTGAGCTCGATCCGATCAAGGTCTCCGAGGCGCTGCGCAAGCGCTTTGGCCGATCGCTGAAGCTGCGCGTCGTTTCGGCCGGGGGATGCGCCGGCTGTGAACTCGAGGTCAACGCGCTGACCAATGTCAACTTCGACATCGCCCGCTACGGCATCGACATTGTGGCGTCGCCCCGCCATGCCGACGGCCTGGTGCTGACCGGCCCGATCACGCGCAACATGGCCGCTGCGCTGCAACTGTGCTGGGACGCCATCCCCGAACCCAAGCTGGTGATTGCCGTGGGGGCCTGCGCGATCTCTGGCAGCCCGTTCGAGGGCTCCTGCGCGCTCGAACGCAGCTTCCTGGAACGCTTTGCGCCCACGCTCTACGTGCCGGGGTGTCCGCCCCATCCGCTCACCTTTGTTTGCGGCGTGCTCGATTTGTTGGGCATTCGGAGCTGAACATGTCTGCTGCCAACAGCGGCAAGAGGGTCTTCACAGCGGTCATTGTTTTTTATCGGCAGGTCTTGTACTAATATCGAAAGCGTCATGCAAACCATACTTTCTCCCGAATATCAAAACACAGCAGACGGCATCGCTGCCGAGGCCATTTTGCGCAAATGCGTGCACTGCGGCTTTTGTACCGCTACTTGTCCCACCTACCAGCTGCTCGGCGACGAGCTCGATGGCCCGCGGGGACGCATCTACCTCATCAAGCAGGTGCTGGAAGGCGCGACGCCGACCCGCAAAACCCAGTTGCACCTGGACCGCTGCCTGACCTGCCGGAACTGCGAGACCACTTGCCCGAGCGGCGTGCAGTACGGCCACCTGATCGATATCGGCCGCAAGCTGGTCGATGCCAAGGTGCCGCGCCCGG
>DASUIO010000158.1:0-5750 GCA_036279755.1 Polaromonas sp.
TGCCTGCCACTGGCGATGCACCGTGGGCGAGACGAGGTAGCCGTCCCGCGCATGGCGGATCGCGGGCTCGAACAGATCGGCAAAGGGCAGCTTGCCAAAGCGATCCGAGAGTGCGCGCCATGCGGAAACCGTGCCGGGCACTGTGACCGCGTCCCAACCGCGCAGCGGCATGGATTCGTACTTCGAAAAATACTCAGGGGTCCATTTGCGGGGCGCACGCCCGGAGGCGTTGAGCCCATGCATTTTCTTGCCGTCCCAGATGATCGCGAAGGCGTCGCCGCCGATGCCGTTCATGCAGGGCTCCACCACGGTGAGCGTGATGGCGGTGGCCAGCGCGGCATCGATGGCATTGCCGCCACGCGCCAGCATGAGCAGGCCGGACGCCGAGGCCAGGGGCTGGGAGGTGCTGACCACGTTGCGTGCCAAGAGCGGCATGCGCTGGGAGGTGTAGGGAAACTGCCAGAAAGCGGATGAATCAGAGGACATGAATGGGACCTGCTTGGTATTAAAAAAAGATGCGCAAGGCTGCCAGGTGTTTAGTCGAGCTTGACCTTCGCCATCTCGACGGCCTTGCCCCAAATACGGAACTCCTGCTCGACCATGCGGCCAAATTCGTCAGCCGGTGTGAACTTGATCTCCACGCCTTGGGCTTCCATGCGCTGCTTTAGTTCGGCCGAACCCAGGGCGTTCTGGATGGCTTTGGACAGCGTGGCGATGACGGCAGGTGGTGTGCCTTTGGGGGCGGAAAAGCCGAACAGGTTGTTGGCCTCGAAACCTTTGACGCCGCTTTCATCCACCGTGGGCACATTGGGCAGCATGCTCACGCGCTTGCCCGAGGCCACAGCCAGCACGCGCAGCTTGCCCGACTTGACGTGCGGCATGGAGGCCGGAATGCTGTCGAACATCATGCTGGAGCTGCCCGCCATCAGATCGGGCAGGGCCTGCGAGCTGCCCTTGTAGGGTATATGTACCAAGTCCACGCCGGCGGCGGTTTTGAATACCTCGGATTCCAGGTGCGAAAGTGTACCGGCGCCCTGCGAGGCAAAGTTGTATTTTCCCGGCGACGCTTTGAAATAGCTGATGAGTTGACTGACGTTTTGCACCGGCAGCGAGGACGGCACCACCAGCATGTGCGGCACGGTGGCCACGCCGGCGACCGGCACAAAGTCCTTGATCAGGTGCACGGGTTGCGACGAATAGGCCGCCGCAGCGATGGCGGCATTGGTCACAGCCGCCAGGTAAATCGTATAGCCGTCAGGAGCCGCCTTGGCCGCGTAGGCCAGCCCGATGTTGCCGCCTGCGCCGGGCCGATTTTCGATGACCACGCTTTGCCCCAAGGACTCCGATAGTTTTTGTCCGATGGCACGCGCCAGGATGTCGGTCGCGCCCGCTGGCGGAAACGACAAAATGAGCTGGATGGGCCGCTCGGGGTAGGCTGCGTGGGCCGCACTGCCCAGCAAGGCGGCAGCACCCACGATCAAGCCGGCCAGAAACCGGAGCGTCGGGTGCCGAAGCGGCAGCGGAGTTGAGCCAGAGATTTGACAGTTCATAGTTCACTTTCGATAGAGGATGCGATGCCGGATTATGGCCTGAACACCGGGCCCGGAGTCCGTGCGCAGGCACTCCGCGGCCATGCCCTCGATCAACCGGCCTGCTCGCGCCCGTGAGGTTGCTGAGATTTATTGGTGGGCTGTTGGCGCCGGCGATCTGGCACCTTGCCTTGCGCGGCTATAGCCCCCGCAGGCGGGGTCATTTCAAGCGGCAATGAAAGCCGGAGTTCAAACCGAAATTCAAGCCGGAATGGCGTCAAGGTTGAGCCGGTCCCAATGACGGTGCAGGGCAATGGCGGCCGTGAAGTCTTGCGACACTTGTCCATCGACGACCTTGCGTGCATCGGCAACGAGGACGCCCGCCGTAGGCACTGTCACCATGTCGGGGTTTTTGCCGTGGCTGAAGCCCAGCGTGCTCAACAACTGGACGCCGTCGCTCACCGCGCAAATGGTTTTGCAGTGTTTATAGGCCTCCAGCACAAAGTGGACAGCTTCACCCAATTGGCACAGTGCAGCAGCGCAATCGCCACCCCCGGGAATCAGCACGGCATCAAACATCACCGATGGCATATTTGCAAAAGTGTGGTCCACGGCAAGCTGGCGCCCGATGGTGGTACTCACCGTGCCCAAGTGCGGCGCAACGAGCTTGCACAATGCGCCTGCACTCACCAGGTCCTGCTGGATGCGCTTTAGGGGAGCGGCTTCCACGCCATCGGCCACCAGGATGGCGACCCTGCGGGTTTTTACGCTGCCGCCTGGCCGCGCCAGCATGCTCAATGCGGGGTCTTCGTCTACCTTGTTGGTGATCCGGTAATCGCGAAAGCCGAGGCGGCCCACAGCGGCTTTTGGGTCCGGGGGCTTGATGCCCAACGGTGCCGCGACCCGCGTGGCCAGTTTCAGGTCCACATGCGCGAGGTTGTCGACCATGCGCTGGCGAATGTCGGGCACGTCCACTTTGGACAGCTCAAACCTGAAAGCCGCCACGATATGGTCTTTTTCGGCAGCACTCTGGCTGTTCCAGAACAGCGTGGCCTGGGAAAAATGGTCGTCAAACGAAGGGCTGCGGAGCCTGATTTTCGGCGGCTCAATCGGGTCGGGGTAAGACTGAAAGCCCTGCACCGCGCCATCGACCCGGAACTCGGTTCCACTGCCCAACGTATTGGGTTCATAGGCCACACGTTCTTTGTTGACGGTCTGGCGGTGCAGGCCATCCCGCTGGAAATTATGAATGGGACAGAGCCCCTGGTTGATCGGAATTTCATGGAAGTTGGCACCGCCCAGCCGTGACAACTGGGTGTCGGTATAGGAGAAAAGGCGGCCCTGCAGCAGCGGGTCATTGGAAAAATCAATACCCGGCACCAGATGGCCCGGATGAAACGCCACCTGTTCGGTTTCGGCAAAAAAATTGTCCGGATTGCGGTTCAGCACCAGCTTGCCAATGATCTGCACGGGCACTTGTTCCTCGGGAATCAGCTTGGTCGGGTCCAGAATGTCAAAGCCCAGCGCGTCTTCCTGGCCGGCATCCACAATCTGAACGCCGAGTTCCCATTCGGGGAAATTGCCGCTTTCAATTGCTTCCCACAGGTCGCGCCGGTGAAAATCGGGGTCTTTGCCAGCTATCTTTTGCGCTTCGTCCCAAGCCAGTCCATGCACGCCCAACTTCGGTTTCCAGTGAAACTTTACGAAATAGCTATTGCCCCGAGCGTTGATGAAGCGAAACGCGTGAACCCCAAACCCCTCCATCATGCGCAGACTGCGCGGCAGCGCACGGTCGGACATGATCCACATGAGCATGTGGGTGGATTCCGGCATCAACGATGCAAAATCCCAGAAGGTGTCGTGGGCGCTGGCCGCTTGCGGCATTTCGTGGTGCGGCTCGGGTTTGACCGCGTGGATGAGGTCCGGAAATTTGATGGCGTCCTGGATGAAGAAAACAGGCATGTTGTTGCCCACCAGGTCGTAGTTGCCTTCACTCGTGTAAAACTTCACGGCGAAGCCGCGCGCATCACGCACCGTGTCCGCTGAGCCTTTGGAACCAGCCACGCTTGAAAAACGCACAAACACGGGGGTTTCAATGTCCGGATCCTGCAAAAACGCAGCGCTGGTGTACTGCACCATGGACTTGTACACCTTGAAATAGCCGTGCGCTCCGGAGCCCCGGGCATGAACGACGCGCTCAGGAATGCGCTCATGGTCAAAGTGGGTAATCTTTTCGCGGAGGATGAAATCTTCCATCAGGGTAGGGCCGCGAACACCCGCCTTCAGGGAGTTATGGTTGTCCGGAATCTGCAGGCCCTGATTGGTTGTCAACCCATGGGCATTACCGGTTGTGAAGGCCTCAAGCTGGCTTTGTTTGTCTTTGGCACCATCCGTATTCCTGCCGGGGCTTGTGGATCTGTGCTTGGATGGGGGCATGAAAATTCCTTGTTTGAATAAAGATGTGACGTCGCTGCGACGGACTAAACACGCTGCCGGGTCAACAGTCCCCCCAAATCTCATGATGTTTTCCTTCATCAAGGCGACTCCCATCATTCCTGATTTCACGATACGCGTCAGAAACCGAAAATCCGGTAGCCGGATACCGGTGTCTGATGTAAGGACCGTCTTCTCTTGGCGTAAGACAGCGCTGACCGGGGAACGTTGCAGCGGCCACGCCCAAAGCCGGGCAGGAGGAGCCCTTGATGTCGCCACACGGTGTTCTCCTACATACGCACACTGACACTTCCGGCACCAGCGCTGACCGCAGTGATTTAAATTGACAGCATGTGCGACGTTTACAGCAATCACTGGCGGATGGTGGCAAGCCAATGAAAATGAGAACCTATCTGGTTGAGGACAACCCGACCATTCGCGACAATCTCATCAGTACGCTGGAAGAGCTTGCGCCCATCAAAACCGTAGGCACATCCGACACCCAAGAGGAGGGCGCCGCATGGCTCACGCAGCATGACGATCAGTGGGATCTGGCCATCGTTGATCTATTTCTGAAAAGCGGCAGCGGCCTGGGTGTTCTTAAGGCCTGCCGTATGCGCAACACGCGGCAAAAGATGGTGATCTTCAGCAATTTCGCAACCCGCGAAATGCGTTTGCGGTGTGCCCAGTTAGGCGTAGATGCGGTTTTTGACAAATCAACCGAGATTGACGACTTGCTGGCGTATTGCGTGACCCAAAGCCGGGAGCTGGATTCAGCCGCCAATCGAAGAGCCAGGCATCCAGGGGGCTGAAGCACCGGTTACCCGCTCAGCACACGAGTCTGATCAGCCCGATTGAAAGAGAAAACGAGTTTCCAAATGCCAGCTTCTTCTCCCGCTCATGCCTCTTTTGCAGGCTCTGCGACGGCTCCCCAGGCAGTAATTGCTCGGGTCAAGCGCTATGTGGCAGCTCAGCCCTGTCAATCCGCCTTGTTCGCCGCCGCAGCGGGGGCCCTGGCCATGCTGGTTTTACGTGCTCAGTTGCGCCAGCGCGTAGCGTCACGCCGATCGGATGGAACCCGCTGACCCCTGTTTTTGTCAAGCGCTTCTTACGGAGATTTCAATGCATGCCCACGTCCCGGTTCCACAACCAGTTCCACCTTTTCCAGGCACCGATGTGCCCAATAAGGTGCCCCCCCTGATCGTGCCGCCTGAGCCTGGAACACCCCCCGAGGTTAACGAGCCACCACCAGAGCCGGTATTTCCCATTCGTGAACCGGGAACCCATTCACCGCCCCAAGCGGTGTAAATTTGGCAGGAACAGTCAGCAAGACCTGGAAATTTATGCGCCTGTTTCCGGCATTGCCGTATGGGTCAGTCTGGTGACGATGATGAGGCTTGCTGGCGCTGGTATTCGCCTTTTTTCATGGCGAGGTAAGCCTTGCGATCCACCTCATGCAGCTGCCGGGAATACTGTTCGGTCGCATTAAACCAGTACTGCAAGCGCGCGTTGAATTGTTGTGCCGGGGCTTGGCTGAGCGATGCCTGATAAGCCTCGATCGCCAGGTAGTAGCGCATGGTATTGCGCTCCATGGTGCCCCGCATACCGCCGACATAGGCTGAGTTTTGATCCGGATTGATTTTCGTAAACCCTACTTTGTCGCGGCCCAATGTGGCCAGATAAGTCTGCATTGCCAGGCGGCCGACCATTCCATAGCCATACGAGTAGCGTAGATGCATGAAGGTCTTGCCGTCAGGCAGCGGCACGGCCTGCAGTTCCAGGCGGTAA
>DASUIO010000159.1:0-8087 GCA_036279755.1 Polaromonas sp.
TGAAAAATCAAAGCCCGTTTATTTGGCACGAATTGGTCACCCCCGACCAGACGCGTAGCGGGGCGTTCTTCAGTCAGCTATTCGGGTGGACGCTCAAGGAAGTCGATGCAGGGCCATTTGGCACTTACACCCTTTTTCAGAGAAATGGCCAAGATGTAGCCGGAATGATGAATCCAACACCCGATACACCGGGCAAAGGGCCGTTCTGGCATTCTTATATCGCAGTCAATGATGTCGAGGAATGCGCTAAGCAGGCTTCACTGCTCGGAGGAAGCGTAGTAGTTCCCCCGCATGACGTACCGGATGTCGGCCGCATTTGTGTTGTTGCAGACCCCACCGGAGCAATCACACACCTGATGCAACCAGTGAAGTAATGACGCATGCCAGGTCATTTCAGCGGATTGTCACGAGGCCATGAGTCTTGCCGTGCGCAACGAGATCGGATGAGAAGGACATGCTGTGCGCTCAGAGGGTCGTCAGGCGCAGGTCCGAGACATCGAGCAGCTCTGTCTGCCAGAGCCGCTCCAGCAGCTCACGGGACGCCTGAACGCCGATGACCGGTGCCGCGAGTTCGGCGAACTTGTCATTGAGGTCCGCATCGCTCAGGGGCGCTTCCGGATCGCCCTTGCGGCAGGGAGCGAACTGTTCAATCACCTTGCCATCGCGCAGGGTGATACTGACTCGCGCAGCGCGCATGCCCGGAAAGCTGGCGCTGAGCTGCGGATCGGCGATCAGCTGAGTCTTGGTCATCAGGGCACGGATCCTCGCATCCGCCAGTCGCTGTTCCTCGAAGGCATTGAGCCGCACTGCCCCGTACAGGAGCGCATGCACGACCACATAAGGCAGGCTGAACTTGGCCTCGAAAGCAGTAGACGGCTCGAAATTACCGGTCACATCCAGCGCCGTTTTATAGGTGTCCACGCGGATCGATTCGATCTGCGCTTCATCGATCGTATGCTGCTGCCGTATGTCCAGCATGGCATCAATCGCCGCGAAGGTGTGGCCGCAGCAGCCGTGGTTCTTCTGCGTGATCGACTGGATGTTGTAGCGCGTGCCCAGCCCCTCGGTAGCACGCTCCCACTTGGGCTCGAGCGACATTGCGGCACCGAAGCCGGCAGCGCCTTCCAGAATATCCAGCGCACCGGTGATGCCGTTGGCCGCGCCCTTGCCGGCGGTGACGCCCACCCAGGCCGCATGGCCGGCATGCAGGGCCTTGGTCATTGCGTCGGAGCGGAAGGCCTGCTGCAGGCCCGAGGCGAAGGACGCTGCCGTGGCCAGCGCATGGCGCATGACATCGGGGTTCGCGCCATCGAGCAGCGCCGCCGTAGCCGCCGCACCGCCAAAGCAACCCACGGTGCCAGTGGTGTGAAAGAAGCGGTAGTGCGATGGCTGCACCGCCACGCCGATGCGGGTCGAAATTTCGTAGCCGATGGTAATGGCCTTGAGCAAATCCGCGCCGCTGCTGCCGCGCTCCTCGGCCACCGCCAGGGCGGCGGCAATCGTCGGGCAGCCGGGGTGGTAGACCGCATCTCGAAAGATGTCGTCGAACTCGACCGCGTGCGAGATGCTGCCGTTGATCCAGGCCGCCGTGGCCGCAAAGGCCGTGGTACGCTGACCCGGCAGGCTGGATTTGCCATGTCCCAGCTCAGCCGCATGGGTGCGCATGAGCTGCTGTCCCGGCGCCTGGTCAATGCCCGGGAAGAGCGCCGAGAACCAGTCGATCAGCGCGCGCTTGGCATGGTGTGTGACATCGGCAGACAGGGGGCGGGCCGACTCGCGCTGTGAATACTCGGCCAGTTGATCGATGATCATGGTGGTTGGTTCAGGTCGGGGCTTCAGTAGCTGATGGTCATCAGCCGTTCTTCGGTCATCTCGCGGATGGCGTAGGCCGGGCCTTCCCAGCCAAAGCCGCTGTCCTTGACACCGCCAAAGGGCATGGCATCAACGCGGGCGCTGGAGGCTTCGTTCACATGCACACCGCCAAAGCGCAAGGCGCGGGCGGCCGCGAAGGCTGTGTGAAGGTTGGCGGTGAACAGGCCCGCCGACAGGCCGAAAGGCGAAGCATTGGCCTGGGCCACGGCGTCGTCGATGCCGTCGAATTCGATCACCGACATGACCGGCGCGAAGATCTCCTCGCAGACCACCTTCATCTCCTTGGTCACCGCGGTCAGGACCGTGGGCACGAGCACGCAACCCTCGCGCTGGCCGCCGGTCAGGAGGCGCGCACCGGCGGCCACGGCCTCGTCCACCCAGGCCTGGGCCCGTTGTGCATGGTGCAGGCTGATCATGGGGCCGATGATGGTCGCCGGGTTCGCCGGATCACCCGCGGTCATCTTCTGCGCAGCAGCCACCAGCTTGGGCACGAACTGCCCGCCAATCCGGCGATCGACATACAGGCGCTGCACCGAGGTGCAGACCTGGCCGGACTTGCGAAAACCAGCGTTGAGGATCTTGGGGATGGCCAGGTCGATGTCGGCGTCATGGCAGACGATGGTGCTGGCAATGCTGCCCAGTTCCAGCTGGGTACGGCGCAAGCCGGCGGCGCGCTGGATTTCCTTGCCCACTCGGGTGCTGCCGGTGAAAGCGTAGAAGGCAATGCGCTGATCGGCCAGCAGCTGCGGGCCGACCACGCCGCCGTCGCCATGCACCAGGGCCAACAGCGTGGGGGGCAGGCCGGCGTCGAGCAGGACCTTGCAGAGCTCGATCGCCGTCAGCGGCGTGAACTCCGAGGGCTTGATGACGACGGCGTTGCCGCCGGCCAGCGCCGGGCCGACCTTGTGAGCCAGCACATTGAGCGGCGAATTGAAGGGCGTGATCACGCACACCACGCCGCGCGGCGCACGCATCGTGAAGCCGACGCGGTTCTTGACGCCGTCGCCAGCCTGCATGGGCACCATCTCACCGTTCAGGCGCTTGGCCTCCTCGGCGCACAGCTCCAGCGTCTGTACGCAGCGCCGCACCTCGTTGTCGCCATCGGCACGGGTGAAGCCGGCCTCGTGGCGCATCAGCTCTATCAGCGGCTCCATCCGGCTCTCGACGATGCGCGCCGCGGCCGACAGGATCTTGTAGCGCTGGTAGGGCGTCAGCGTGGACTGCTGCTGCCCCTGCACGGTGCCGGCCACGGCCGCCGTCACCTGCTCGGCCGAGGCCACGGCCATCTCGCCGTAGACCTGGCCGTCGTACTTGTCCCGCAGCGCCTGGCTAGCCGCGCCGGTCACCCACTGGCCCGCGATCAGCAGCTGTCCCATCACGCGGCCCCGGCGTAGGTCTGCTGGTTGCCGCGCGTGGAGACCTTCAGGCCCTCCATGAACCGGGCGCGGATCTTGGCCGCATCGCGCTCGGTCACGCCGGCCGGCGGCTGGTTGTCGGTGCGCGCGCAGATGAACAGCGGGCCAGCGCCTTTGAGCGCCTCGTCGACCAGGGCTTCGAAGTGGGCTTCGTCCTTGGCCCAGACGCTTTTCGCCAGGCCGGCGCCCTTGGCCATGGCCACCAGGTCGACCCCGGCCGAGGTCAGCGTGGGCTGCGAGCCCGTGATCTGGTAGGCGCCGTTGTCCCAGACGATGACGGCGAGGTTCTTGAGCTTGAGGTTGGCGATGGTGCCCAGCGTACCCAGCTGCATCAGCAGCGAGCCGTCGCCTTCGAGAGCGAAGACCTGGCGCTGGGGCTGGGCCAGCGCCACGCCCAGGGCGATGGGCGCGGCCAGGCCCATGCTGCCCAGCATGTAGAAGTTCTGCGGCCGCTGGCCGCTGGCCCAGAGGTCGAAGTGCGTATGACCGATGCCACCGATGACCGCCTCTTCGTTCTTGAGCTTGGCCACCAGGCGGCGGGTCAGGTCGGAGCGGTTCATGACCTTGGCCGCATCGCGGCCCACGGAATTGAAGATTTGAGCGTGCATGGCAATCAGCCTCCGTTTTTCTTGTTGACGCGGCTCGTGAGCAGCGGCGACAGGATCATGGCCGCCGCCGCCTGAGTGGCGTAGGCCTGCTTGATCATGCGGTCAGTGATGAACTCGACATCCTCCTGCCGCTCGATCGCGTAGTTCTCGATGTTGAGCGAATTCAGGATGGGGCGCATGGTGCGGCACACGATCACCTGGCCGAGCTGGAAATCGCCCAGCGTGCCGCGCTCGGAGATCAGCATGAGCATCGGAATCTGGTAGGGCACCGTCAGCGAGGCCAGTGCATTGGGCAAGGTCGCAAAGCCGCTGGTCTGCATCAGCACGATGCCGCGCATCCCGCCCATATAGGCACCTGTCACGATGCCCACGGCCTCCTCCTCGCGCGCCGGGCAGATGACGGTGAAGTAGTCGTCCGCGTGCAGGCGCTTGATCAGCGACGCCAGCACCTTGTCGGGGACGTAGGTGATGAGGCGGATCTCGTTCGCCTTGAGGACACGGACGATGGTCTCGTCCCAGATTTCGCCAGTCTGGCCGGCAGCCTCTAACACCATTGCACTTCTCCTGTGGTTGGGCTCACAGTTTCACCGCCCTCGAGGCGATGAAGCATTCATTGAAACGACAATTCCGCGGCATGCCATGATGGCGATCATTCCGCTCTGCCAGGCAGGCATGCTGAGCGGCGCGTCCTTGCGCTGCATGTCAGTGGCCGCTCAGCCAGATGGCCGAAGGCCATGCCGACGCATCCCTTGCGCGCGATGCCGACAAGACATGCATGGTACAGGAGAAAGGGCCTTGGACGGCCTTCTACTGCGGGGAGCGACGCAAACCCCATGGGCTGCCAGGGCGAGCCCGAAGACCTGGTCCCTACAGTGTGCTTTCCGGCCTTTCCCAAAGCGGACTGCACCACGGGCACCGTCAACCCTGTCGCTGGAGAGCGCCGCCGGCTCCGGCTCTGAGGTACGTGCCGCCTTTATTAGGGGTATTTGCCAGTTGTGCTGCCGCCGCATTTACCGCATAAAGTATTTTTCACCTCCACCAAGAGAACCCTATGAACCGAAATGATGCTGACCTGACTCGACGCGACTATCTGAAGTGGATGAGCGCGGCCGGACTGGCCGCCACCGGCCTGAGCGCCCAGTCCCAGAGCACATGGCCCAGCAAGCCCATCCGCTGGATCATGCCCTTCGCCGCCGGCGGAACCTCCAGCATCGTGGCGCGCAGCATCGCCGCGGAGATCACCAAACAGATGGGGGCTAACTTTGTCATCGACAACAAGGGCGGCGGCGGCGGTGTGCCGGCCATGCAGGAACTGGCGCGCGCCCCGGCCGATGGCTACACCCTCATCATGAGCCATATCGGCCTGATGGCGGTCAACCCGCTGATCTACCCCGACGCCGGCTACGACGTGAACAAGGACTTCGTGCCGGTCACCCTGATCAACCGCCTGCCCAGCCTGTTCTGCGTGCACAAGGATGTACCGGTGACCGACATCAAGTCCCTCGTTGAATATGCGAAGTCCCGTCCGGGCCAGCTCAACTACGCCTCGGCTGGCATCGCCAGTGCGGGCCACCTCGCCCACGAAGCGTTGAAACTGCGGACCGGCATCTTCATCACCCACATTCCCTACCGCGGCACCGGCCCCGCGCTGGCCGATGTGCTGGCCGGTCGCGTCGAGCTGTTCTCGGCGGGCACACCGGCCCTGCTGCCACACATCAAGAGCGGTGCGCTGCGCTGCATCGGCGTGGGCTCGCCCCAGCGCATCTCCGCCCTGCCGGATGTGCCGTCGATCAGTGAAACCTACCCGGGCTTCGAGACCGAGCAGTGGTACGGGATTCACGCCAGGGCCGGTACGCCGCGTGACATCATCTTGCGCATGCAGCAGGAAGTCGCCAAGGCTCTGCGCGCGCCCGCGGTCGTTGCCAAGCACGAAGCCAAAAGCGCCATTCCTGGCGGTGGTTTGCCCGAGGAGTACGGTGCATTCGTCGCCAAGGAACAGGCCCGCTGGAAAGAAGTGGTGATCAAGGCCGGCATCAAGGCCGGTTGATCGAATGTGGGTGACAGAGCCCGACAAACCTTTTTCCCACGGATCACGTTTTTGTTCCGGGCAATTAAAGCCGTAAGCAGGTTATCTCCTAAACCGCGTGCGGGTTCTCAATCCGCCGCCGCCTCCAGCGCCGCGCGCGTGCGGGCCCGCTCGCTGTGCAGCATATACAAGCCTGCGCCCACCAGCAGCGCAATGCCGGCCCAAGCCAGGGCGTTGGGCACGTCGCCCCACACGACGTAGCCAAACACCAGCGCATACAGCAGGGCGGTGTAGCGAAAGGGCGCCACCACCGACAGTTCGCCTGCGCGCATGCTGTTGATCAGCAGGTAGTAGCCCACGCCCAGAAACGCCGACGCTGCCGCCAGCAGGCCCAACTCGCGCCAGGCCAGCGGCTTCCAGCCTTCGGCGATGGACAGCACGCCTGAGAGCGCCGTCACGGCCACGGCGGTGGCCAGGGTGATCAGGATGGAGGGCACATTGGGCGATATGTAGCGAGTGCTGGTGTCGCGCGCCGCGTGCAGCACGCTGGCCAGCACGCACAGCAGCGCATAGTTGTTGAAGCCCTGCACGCTGGGCTGCACCACCAGCAGCACGCCGCCAAAGCCGATGCCAATGGCCAGCCAGCGCGCCGCACCCACGCGCTCGCCTAAAGCGAGCACGGCAAACAGGGTGATGAACAGCGGCGTGGCCAGGTTGATGGCGGTGGCATTGCCAATGGGGAGGTGAAACAGCGCCGTCAAATACACCATGGTGGCCACGGCATCCAGGGCCGATCGCACCAGCACCGGCCGCTGCAGCAGGTCGCGCGGGCGGCGGGTGGCGCCCATGGCATGGGCCACCGCCAGCAGCAGCACACTGGCAAGCAGCCCGCGGATGAAGATCAGCTGCGCGGCGGCCAGCGTCTGGCTCACGTATTTCACGATCACATCATTGGCGATGAAGAAAGCCACGGAGCAGATCATGGACACGATACCGCGGCGGTTGGCTGCGCTGATCGCAGCGTGGGAGTGGGAGTGGGGCATGAGAGCGCGTATTTTAGGCCGCACCGTTGTTGGCGCCGATCCACTTTTGACCTCTGTGCCGGGATTCGGCTGAACCATGCACAAGCCTTGCGAACCGTGACCAGCATTGGGATTGAAAGGATTTAGCTTGGGTCAGTCCATCATCGGCACATGGGTCAATTTTCGACTGGCCGCAACACGCTGTTGGCCAGGAGCGGACGGTCGAGTAGCAAGCGCAATGCAGCCAGACAGTCCACTTTGGAGCCTTCTGCACACAAGCTATAGTTCAGATGAAGCACGCGCGTACTGTGTCTGATATGACAGTATCTGCTCTGCAAGACCTGACTATGGCACGGATGCTGCGGGAACACGCTTACGCGACCGGTACCGGCACCAGCGTCTCATGGCCTTGGTGATTTCATCAATCTCAACGGATTCCGACCATGCTCAATTTGCCAAATTTCGATGACGTTTCAGCGGCTGCTGAACGTATCAAGGGCCATGCTCATCGCACCCCCGTGATGACCTCGCGTACGGTCAACAAGGAGCTCGACGCCGAAGTGTTCTTCAAATGCGAGAACTTCCAGCGGATGGGTGCCTTCAAGTTCCGTGGCGCCTTTAACGCCCTCTCCAGATTCAATGAGGAGCAGCGACGCGCTGGGGTTGTAACGTTCTCGTCAGGAAACCACGCCCAGGCCATTGCCCTCTCGGCCAGCTTGCTGGGCATGCCTGCCACGATTGTCATGCCGCATGACGCCCCGGCCTCCAAGGTTGCCGCGACGAAGGGCTATGGCGGGAACGTGGTCATTTACGACCGCTATAAGGATGACCGCGAACAAATCGGTCGGGACCTGGCTCAGAAGCACGGTCTGACGCTCATTCCGCCTTACGATCACCCGGATGTGATTGCGGGTCAGGGAACTGCGGCCAAGGAGCTGTTTGAGGAAGTGGGGCAGCTCGACGCCTTCTTTGTTTCCCTGGGCGGAGGTGGTCTGCTCTCGGGCTCGGCCTTGGCGACCCGTGCACTGGCACCTCACTGCAAGCTTTACGGTGTCGAACCGGAGGCCGGCAACGACGGGCAGCAGTCATTCCGCTCGGGTTCAATCGTCCATATCGAGACACCCAAGACCATCGCCGACGGGGC
>DASUIO010000160.1:0-6258 GCA_036279755.1 Polaromonas sp.
GATTAGCGCGCAAATCGCCAGCACGGCCAGCGCCACCCACTGGCCAAAGGCGGTCAGGCGCTTTTGCAGCGGCGTGCTGCGGTCGGTGTCCTGCGCCAGCAGCCCGGCCACTTTTCCCAGCTCGGTCGCCATGCCGGTCGCGACCACCAGCCCGCGGCCGCGTCCGTGGGTGGCCGTGGTGCCCTTGAACGCCATGTTCAGCCTGTCGCCCAGCGCATGCACCGCGCCGGCCAGCACGCCGGCATGCTTGGCTACCGTGACCGACTCGCCGGTCAGCGCCGATTCGTCCACCTTGAGCTGCGCGATCTCGATCAGCCGCAGGTCGGCCGGCACCTGGTTGCCGGCCTCCAGCAGCACGATGTCGCCCGGTACGATTGTGCTGGCGGGTATCACCGCTATTTGGCCGCTGCGCAGCACCGTGGCCTGGGCCGCAGCCAGGCGCCTTAACGCGGCCAGCGCCTGGTCGGCGCGCCAGGCCTGCACCAGTCCGATCGCGGCATTGAGCAGCACGATGAGCAGAATCACCAGCGTGTCCACCACGTCGCCGATCATGCCCGAGACGACAGCCGCCGCGATCAGCACCAGGATCATGAAGTCGCTGAACTGCTCGACCACCAGGGACCACAGGCTGCGGCCACCGCTCGCGGGCAGTACGTTGGGGCCATGCTGCCGGGTGCGCTGGCTGACTTGTTGAGCCGTCAGGCCATGGGCCGGATTCACGTCGTGTTCGCGGGCCAGTTCATGCGCGTCGCGCAGGTGCCAGTCGCCCGAGGCAGACGCAGCAGGGGTCGGCGGCGATTCATTCTCCATGGAGGTCATGGCTAGCAGGTTTTGTAGAACTTCATGGGGATAGCCTTCGCTTGACGACGGATTTTTCTCACCACGTATATTTCACCCGGCTTGCAGTCGAAACGCAAGGTCCGTTTCCCGTTGCCGCTGATCCGGGTCAAAGGTGCGATCTTGCGGTATCGTTGCTGCATGACTTCCCCGCCCGGCACGCCTTCTGCCTCCCGTTATGACTCGGTGGACGCCCTGCGTGGCGTGGCCATCGTCTGGATGACGGTTTATCACTTCTGCTTTGATCTGAACCACTTCGGCTATCTGAAGCAAAACTTCTACGCCGACCCATTCTGGACCTGGCAGCGCACGGCTATTGTGAGCTTGTTCCTCTTTACCGCCGGCCTGGGGCAGGCGATCGCTGTTCACCAGGGCCAGCGCTGGCCGCGGTTCTGGCGGCGCTGGGTTCAGGTGGCCGCTGGTGCGCTGCTGGTCACCGCTGCCTCTTACTGGATGTACCCCCAAAGCTTCATCTATTTCGGGGTGCTGCATGGCTTGGCCGTGATGCTGCTGATCGTGCGCCTGACGGCTGGGTGGGGCGGCTGGCTGTGGGTTCTTGGAGGTGCTGCAATTGCGATTAACTTTATAGCTTCATCTATCCATTTTGTTTGGCCTGGAGCTGAATTTCTTAATCAAAATACGTTCAATTGGCTGGGCCTGATCAGCCGCAAACCGATCACCGAGGACTACGTGCCGCTGATTCCCTGGTTGGGCGTGATGTGGTGGGGCATGGCGGCCGGCACATGGACGCTGCGCCAGCGACCTCAGTGGTTCCGGCGTGAAGGGAGTGCTGCAAGTCGCCCGCTGGTGTGGCTGGGTCGCTGGAGTTTGAGCTATTACATGCTGCATCAGCCCGTTCTGATCGGGCTTCTGATGGCTGTGGGCGCCCTGAAATAGTGCCGGCCAGACAGAAAAAAACGCGGTCTGGGCCGCGTTTTTTGATGAAGCTGGCCGGCTTTATTCCACCTTGGCCTTGGCGCGCAGTTCTTCCTGGAATTTGGCCAGCTTTTGCTGCTGCATCTGCTGAGCGATTTGTGGCTTGACTTGCTCAAACGACGGCAACTGGGCCGTGCGGATATCGTCCACGCGGATCACGTGATAGCCAAATTGCGACTTCACGGGTGTGTCGGTCGTCTGGCCCTTGTTCAGCTTGAGCAGCGCTTCGGTGAATTCGGGCACGTAGCTGGATGGGTTGGCCCAATCAAGATCACCACCATTGGCTCCGGAGCCTGCGTCTTTCGACTGCTTCTTCGCGATGTCTTCAAACTTGCCGCCCTTTTTCAGACTGGCAATAACTGCCTTGGCCTCGGCTTCTTTTTCAACCAGGATGTGGCGGGCCTTGTATTCCTTGCCGCCATTGGCCGCTGCAAACTTGTCGTACTCGGCCTTCAGGTCGGCGTCAGTCACCGGATTTTTCTTCTGGTAGTCGGCGAACAGTTCGCGGATCAGAATGGTTTGGCGAGCCAGTTCCATCTGGACCTTGAATTCTTCACTGGTGGACAGACCCAGCTTTTCGGCTTCCTGCATAAACACCTCGCGCGCGATAACTTCCTCGCGCAACTGGCCTTCCAATTCCGGGGTTACCGGTTGGCCGGAGCGGGCGACTTGCTGCGCCAGGGTGTCAAGACGGGTCTTGGGGACGGCCTTGCCATTGACGATGGCGAGGTTCTGGGCGATCACGCTTTGTGCGCCCAGGGTCAGCAGGGCTGCAACGGCGGTGGCGAGTAAAAATTGTTTTTTCATGATGCTCTTGTGATGCTTTGGTAATGCTTTGCTAAGGCTTGATGATTGATTGTTGATGGCCAGGGTTTATGGTTTCTTGCTGTAAATCAATGAGTTTCAGGGTGAATTGACGATCTCAATGACCAGGGCGTGCAGGCCCCGATCCATGAAATTTTGCATTGCATCATACACAAGCCGATGGCACGCCACGCGGCTCTTGCCCGCAAACGCCGGGCTGGCAATACGAACGCGAACGTGCGAGCCAAAGCCCTGGGCATTGGCGCCGGCATGGCCTGCATGGGCAGCGCTTTCGTCCAGCACTTCCAGATGCGTGGGATGAAGCCGGGCCTGGAGCATCGGTTCAATCTCGTTCACATGGGCCGGCAGCGGCCTTCCTGTATTGATACCTGCGCTCATTGTGGGGTGCCTGTTTTTGCGTGTTTGCTCAGGTAAACCGCCTGAGCCAGTACAAACAGCACCATCAGGCCCAAGCCACCAAAGAGCTTGAAGTTGACCCAGGTGCTGGTTGGAAAATTAAAGGCCACCCACAGATTGAGGACTCCCATCGCGGCGAAAAACCCGACCCAGCTGAAATTGACAGTACGCCAGATGGAATCAGGCAGGTCCATTTGCGAGCCCATCAATGACTTGATGCCGTTTTTCTTGAGCACCAGCTGGCCAAACAGCAAGGCGCTGCCCATGACCCAGTACAAGACGGTGGGCTTCCATTTGATGAAGCTTTCGCTGTGGAAATAAATGGTGGCGCTGCCCAGTACCGTGACCAGACCCAGACTAACCCACAGCATGGGATCGACCTTCCGGCCACGCGCCTTCAACCAGGCAATCTGCGCCATCGTGGCCACAATCACGACCACCGTGGCCAGCAGCACGGGGGCTTCAGCAAGCCCGACCACACCGCCTGAAACCATGAAGCCCAGCCATTCTGTGGCGGTGCTGGCGGCCCAGTCCTTGTTGCCTTCAGCGTACTTGAACATGCCGAAAAAAAGTGCAATCGGCAAAAAATCGAAGAGAATTTTCATGGGGTGATTATCGCGGGAGAATTTGACCCCTTGGGGGGCAGAGAGCTAAACGCAGTGAGCAAGCGTGGGGGCCACGGCCGTAGCGCCGGGCCGCCCCAAGCAAGGCCAGCCGCCGAGGGGCTGGAGCCTGCGGCTCCAATCCTGCTTGAGCAGGATTGGACAGGCGACAGAGGCGAAGCGTCTCGCGAGCCGCGGCCTGCAAGGCCTCGCGCAGCACACGAAGTGGCAAGCGTGGGGGCCACATTCATCTTGGCTTGAATTCCAGCGAGGCGGAATTCATGCAGTAGCGCAGGCCAGTGGGTGTGGGGCCATCGGGAAACACATGCCCGAGGTGCGCACCGCATTTGGCGCAAACGGTCTCGGTTCGCGTCATGCCGAGGGCGTGGTCCGCATGCTCTTCAATGGCGCCCTTATTGACTTCCTGCGAGAAGCTGGGCCAGCCGCAACCTGAATCGAACTTGGTGGACGAGTCGAAAAGTTCGGCGCCGCAGCAGATGCAGCGATAGGTGCCGTCCGCCGTGTTGTTTTCATACTTGCCGGTAAATGGGCGCTCGGTGGCGGCATGACGGGTGACCTGAAAGGCGCCGGGCTCGGCGCCTTTTTCAGCCAGCAAGGCTTTCCATTCGGCATCGGTTTTCTGAATTTTGGTGCTCATGGTGTTTGAATTTTGAAATCCCGGGATTTGGAACGAACGTTGCTACGAACTGCAGCTGATTTCTATGGAAGCCGCCCAGTCTGGCGGAAATCCGGCAAAGCCGTCATGACCCGGGTGTTCATCAAATGGGGCCTGCAACAAGGCCAGCAAGGTACTGACCCCGGAAAAGTCTTTTAGTTTCGCCGCGCGTATGGCTTCTTCGCCCAAATGGTTGCGCAGTACAAATTTCGGGTTATTTTTTAGCATCAAATTGGCCCTCAACCCAGTATCCAAAGGCGTAATCCGCTCTGAATACTGCAGCGCCCAGGCATTGAAGGATTCGCGGTCGAAAAACAAGTCCCGTACCGGCTCATGACCACTTTGAGCCGTAAAGCCGCATAAACGACGCCAAAAAATCGTGTAGTCGACCTTGTTGCTGGCCAGCAGCCTGAAGGTGCTGTCTATCAGGGCCTTGTCTTCAGCTTGCATATCACTGAGGCCCAGTTTGGCGCGCATTCTGGCTTCCAGCGCTTCGGGAAACACCGTTTTATACGACTCCAGGGCCGCCAGCGCCTGATCCTGGTCGCCGATCAGCGGCAGCAAGGCCTGGCCCAGGCAAAACAGGTTCCAGTAAGCCATATTGGGCTGCCTGTTATAGGCGTATCGGCCCTGGTTGTCCGAATGGTTGCAGACGTGGCCGGGGTCAAACGCGTCAAGAAACTGGAACGGGCCATAGTCGATGCTCAAGCCCAGGATGCTCATGTTGTCGGTATTCATCACGCCGTGGCAAAAGCCCACGGCCTGCCAGGCGGCCATCAGGTGCGCCGTGCGCTCGCTCACCGCTTCAAGCAGCGCCGCGTAGGGCTGCTGCGCTTCACGGCAAGCGGGGTAAAACCGGTCGATGATGTAGTCGGCCAGCGTCTTGAGCTGGGCCTGCTGGCCGCTATAACTGAAGTGCTCAAAATGACCGAAGCGAATGAAGCTGGGGGCGGTGCGCGTTACCACGGCAGCCGTTTCGATTTCTTCACGCCGCACCAAGGCATCAGAGCCCGTGACACACAAGGCGCGGGTCGTCGGAATGCCCAGGCCATGCATGGCCTCGGAACATAAAAATTCTCGAATGGAGCTGCGCAGCACGGCCCGGCCGTCGCCCATGCGCGAGTAGGGGGTTCTGCCCGCGCCCTTGAGCTGGATTTCCTGCGCGCCGAACGCAGTTTCTATCTCGCCGAGCGAGATCGCCCTGCCATCGCCCAGCTGCCCCGCCCACGCGCCAAACTGGTGGCCGCTGTAAACGCTGGCCAGAGGCCTGGAGCCGGTCAGCAACTGGTTGCCAGTCAGCGCCGCCAGCGTCTCGCTGGAGTCCAGCCACTGGTCTTCAAGGCCGAGCTCACGCGCCAGGGCTCGACTGCGCCCCACCCAATAAGGCGAGGGCAGGGGCGTGGGCTGGAGCTCGGTATAAAAATCCGGGCCCAGCCGGGCAAAACTGTTGACCCATGGCAGGCCCGGTTCAGCAAGGTTCAGCTCGTCAGCGAAGGCGTCGATGGCAGAGTTCATGGCCGCATTGTGCTATGGCAGCGACAGCCCTGCGGCGTCAGGGTTAAAGCCGGTGTCGCCAAGGTGGCGCGGCTGGGGATTCCCCCGGCCCGGCCGTGAAGCGTGCGCGGTACTATCCCCGTACGAGACATTCGAATTTAAAAGCACGCCCGGTCGATCGGGCAAGAAAGGAACCAGACGATGTTAGGTTTGATGCAAAGCCAGCCCCTGCTGATCTCATCACTGATCGAGTTTGCCGAGCGCCACCATGGCGACGCAGAAATCGTGTCACGCCGCGTCGAGGGCGATTTGCATCGCTACACCTACAAGGACGCGGCGCACCGTTCCCGTCAGGTTGCCAATGCCCTGGATGGCCTGAAGTTGGCTTTTAGCGACCGCGTGGCCACGCTGGCCTGGAACGGCTACCGGCACCTGGAGCTTTACTACGGTGTAAGTGGCTCAGGCCGCGTGCTGCACACCATCAACCCCAGG
>DASUIO010000161.1:0-9506 GCA_036279755.1 Polaromonas sp.
ACCGGGTCGTTGGGCTTGAGGAACATGCGGCCGCGGTCTTCAAGCTTGCCCAGCGCGTAGGCGAAGATTTCACCAGCGTCCATGGAAATCAGCACGCCGTTCTTGCGGCCGCCGATGTCGCCCTTGTGCGGCTCGTAGCTGTCGAAGATGTTGGAGATCAGGCCCGTGCCGCGCGTCAGGTTCAGGAATTCGTTGGTAAAACCGATGAGGCCACGCGCCGGAATACGGTACTCCAGGCGCGCGCGGCCACGGCCATCCGACTCCATATTCATCAAGTCACCCTTACGCTCGCCCAGCGCCTGCATCACGCCGCCCTGGTGCTGCTCTTCAACGTCAACGGTCACCAGCTCAATAGGCTCGTAGCGCACGCCATCCACATCTTTGAATACGACGCGCGGCTTGGACACAGCCAGCTCAAAACCTTCGCGACGCATGTTTTCCAGCAAAATCGTCAAGTGCAGTTCGCCGCGACCCATGACTTCAAAGATGCCTTCTTCGTCGGTTTCCTTAACGCGCAAAGCCACGTTGTGTTGCAGCTCTTTTTGCAGGCGGTCCCAAATCTGGCGGCTGGTGACGTACTTGCCTTCACGGCCGGCCAGCGGGCTGGTGTTGACGCAAAAATTCATGGTCAGGGTTGGTTCATCGACCTTGAGCATGGGCAGCGGTGCCGGATTGGTCGGGTCGGTGATGGTCACGCCAATGCCGATGTCAGTCAGGCCGTTGATCAGCACGATTTCACCTGGGCCGGCATCCGTGGTCTGCACGCGTTCCAGGCCCTGAAAAGTCAGCACCTGGTTGATACGGCCTTTGACGGCCTTGCCGTCAGGACCTTCCATCACCACCACGTCCATCATGGGCCTGATCGTGCCCTGGCTGATGCGGCCGACACCAATCCGTCCCACAAAGGTCTAAAAGTCGAGCGCAGAAATCTGCAACTGCAGCGGCGCTGCAGGATCACCCTGTTGGTGAGGTACATGCTCGAGGATGGTATTGAACAGGGCCGACATGTCGGGGCCCCACTGTTCACCTTGCGCGCCCTCTTCCATCGACGACCAGCCGTTGATGCCCGAGGCGTAGACCACAGGGAAATCCAGCTGTTCATCAGTGGCGCCGAGCTTGTCGAACAGGTCGAAAGCGGCGTTGACCACCCAGTCAGGGCGCGCACCGGGCTTGTCAACCTTGTTCACCACCAGGATGGGCTTCAAGCCCAGGGCCAACGCTTTCTTGGTCACAAAGCGGGTCTGGGGCATGGGGCCTTCTTGCGCGTCAATCAGCAGCACGACACCGTCAACCATGGACAGCGCGCGTTCCACTTCTCCGCCGAAGTCGGCGTGACCGGGGGTATCGACGATGTTGATGTGCGTGCCTTTCCAGGTCACGGCGCAGTTCTTGGCCAGAATGGTAATGCCGCGCTCTTTTTCGATGGCGTTGTTGTCCATCACGGTGTCGACAACTTTCTCGTGCTGGGCAAAGGTGCCGGACTGGCGCAGCAATTGGTCGACCATGGTGGTCTTGCCATGGTCCACGTGGGCGATGATGGCGATGTTACGGATCTGTTTGTGACTCATGGTTCGCTTTCTAAAGACTTGAAATGGGTACAGGATTAATATTTAAAAGGGGAAAGGCCGGCACCAGATGGCGGCATGGAAGTTGGCGTGGAACGTTCCACGGAACGCTCTATGGGAATCTTCTCAGCTTGCAGGATGTCCTGTATTTCAATCGGGCTCAGCAAGCGCTGGGGAATCAGCTCATCAGCGGTGACATGGGCCGAACCCAGAAATGCAGCGGGCTCAGTGCCATACACCTGCACCAGTGGCGCATCAGCGCCCCACTGGCCGGGTTCGCCGCGTCGGCGCAGGCCGCTCAAAAAGCGTCCTGCATTGTCGGCGTCCAATGTGACAGACGGAAACAAAGCCACCAGCGACTGCGCCGGTAGCAGGCAAGCTTCGCGCTCCGGCTCAGTCATGGCTTCCAGCGCGGCCAAACTCACGCACTGCGCAGTCACAAAGCCACCGGTTTCCAGCCGCCGCAATGAACCCAGATGCGCGCCGCAACCCAGGGCCTCGCCAATATCTTCGCCCAGCGTCCGGATGTAGGTTCCCTTGCTGCAGGTCACTATTATTTTAATAGCTGCTGGCGCCCGTCCATCGTTGGATATAGCCATACTCAGCTTGTAAATGATGATATGGCGCGCTTCCCGCTCCACTTCAAGACCCTTGCGAGCGTATTCGTACAGCGCCTTGCCGTCCTTCTTGAGCGCTGAATACATGGGCGGAATCTGTGCCAGCGGACCGGTAAAGCGCTGCGTCATGGCCTCCAGCAGCTCGGGCGTGATCGCCGGCACAGGCCGCGTTTCAATCACATCGCCCTCGGCGTCGCCAGTGGTGGTTTTCTGGCCCAGCAACAGCGTCGCCTCGTAGGTTTTGTCGGCATCCAGCTGAATCTGGCTGAATTTGGTAGCCGCGCCAAAGCACAGCGGCAACACGCCGGTGGCCAGCGGGTCCAGCGTGCCGGTATGACCGGCCTTGTCGGCACGCAGCAGCCATTTGGCTTTTTGCAACGCCTGATTGCTCGACAGGCCCAGCGGCTTGTCGAGCAGCAGCACGCCATGCACGGGACGTCGCTGAATTTTTTGGCGATGAGAAGATGTTTGCGTCATAAAACTAAGACAGGCTCAGCGCACGGGCCTGCCCGAACGCTCGGTTGGCACCGTTGCCCCCGAACCTGTCAAAGGGGAACGGCGCGAACTCAGTCGTCCTGGGCGCGGGAGGAAACCGCCTTGGCAATCAAGGCGTTCAGATCGGCAGCACGTTCAGTGGTGCGGTCAAAGTGGAAATGCAGGGTCGGGACCGTGTGCGTCATCAGACGCTTGAACAGGCCGTTACGCAGAAAGCCGGCAGCCTGGTTGAGCGCGGTTTCGCACTCTTTTGGATCGCCGACCAGCACGCTGAAGAACACTTTGGCGTGCGCATAGTCGGGCGTCACTTCAACTGCCTGAATCGTCACCATGCCAACCCGCGGGTCTTTCAGCTCGCGCGCAATCAGGTCGGTCAAATCCCGCTGGATTTGATCGGCAACACGAAAGCCGCGATTGGGAGTAGATGACTTTTTACGCATGAAAAAAAATGGGAAACAATGGTTTGGGCTGGTCGTCCTGACTTGAAATGGGTGGTCCGCCAGCCCTGAGTGCTTGGCGAACCACGCGTTTTTTACAAGGTTCGTGCCACTTCCCGGATCTCGAAGAACTCCAGGACATCGCCTTCCTGGATATCGTTGTAGTTCTTGATGTTCAAGCCGCACTCGAAGCCTTCCTTGACTTCGCGCGCATCGTCCTTGAAGCGCTTGAGCGAGTCGAGTTCACCGGTGAAGATGACCACGTTTTCGCGCAGCAAGCGCACCTTGGCGGTGCGGCGGGCCACCCCGGCGGTGACCATACAGCCAGCGATAGAGCCGATCTTGCTGACCTTGAACACCTGGCGGATCTCGGCGGTACCAATAACTTCTTCCTTCTTCTCCGGCGTCAGCATGCCGGACATGGCGGCCTTGAGTTCGTCCACCGCGTCATAAATGACGTTGTAGTAACGGATGTCAATGCCGTTGTTTTCGGCCTGCTTGCGCGCCTGCGCATCGGCCCGGGTATTGAACCCGATCAGCACGGCTTTGGATGCAATGGCCAAGTTCACGTCGGATTCGGAAATGCCGCCGACGCCTGAGTACACCAGTTGAACCTTGACCTCGTCGGTCGAGAGCTTGAGCAGCGACTGCGACAGCGCTTCCTGTGAACCTTGCACATCCGCCTTGACGATGATGGGCAACATCTTGATTTCGCCGGCGGACAGGTCGGTGAACATGTTCTCCAGTTTGGAAGCCTGTTGCCTGGCCAGCTTGGTATTGCGGAACTTGCCGGCACGGAAGGTGGCGATTTCGCGGGCACGCCGCTCGTCCGTCATGACCATGAATTCGTCGCCAGCTTGTGGCACTTCGGTCAGACCCTGAATTTCCACTGGAATCGAGGGGCCTGCCGTCTTAACAGGCTTGCTGTTTTCATCCAGCATGGCGCGCACGCGACCATAGGTCGAACCGGCCAGCACCACGTCACCCGCTTTCAGCGTTCCAGACTGCACCAGCACCGTTGCAACCGGGCCGCGACCCTTGTCGAGCCGGGCCTCAATGACCAGGCCCTTGGCCATGGCGTCGACTGGAGCCTTGAGCTCCAACACTTCAGCTTGCAGCAACACCTGCTCGAGCAGGGTGTCGATACCTGCGCCGGTATGGGCAGAGACGGGCACAAATGGTGAATCACCGCCGAACTCTTCCGGCACCACGCCTTCGGTCACCAGCTCACCTTTGACGCGCTCCAGATTCACACCGGGTTTGTCGATCTTGTTGATCGCCACCACGATGGGAACACCGGCTGCCCGGGCATGCTTGATGGCCTCTTTGGTTTGGGGCATCACACCGTCATCGGCTGCCACCACCAAAATCACGATGTCGGTGGCTTGGGCACCACGGGCACGCATGGCCGTAAACGCCTCGTGGCCCGGGGTATCCAGAAAGGACACCATGCCGCGCGGTGTTTCCACGTGGTAGGCGCCAATGTGTTGGGTAATGCCACCGGCTTCACCGGAGGCCACTTTGGCGCGACGGATGTAGTCGAGCAGCGAGGTTTTTCCGTGGTCAACGTGACCCATGACGGTCACCACCGGTGCGCGAGGCAGCGCGTCGGCTTGCTGGCCGTGCACGTCCTCATCGGTGAACGCTTCCGGATCGTCCAGCGCAGCGGTCACCGCCTTGTGGCCCATTTCCTCGACCACAATCATGGCCGTGTCCTGGTCCAGTGGCTGGTTAATCGTGACCATCTGGCCGAGCTTCATCAGGTGCTTGATTACTTCGGAAGACTTGATGCTCATTTTGTGAGCCAGTTCTGCCACGGTAATGGTTTCAGGCACATGAACCTCAATAACCTTGAATTCGGTAGGCGCTACAAAACTGGATTCGGGGCGTGCCTCGCGACCACCGCTGCGTCGGCCACGCGGGCCGGCGCGGAAACTGCCGCGTCCGGGAACGGTCGGAGCGCCACGGCTCGGAATGCCCTTTTTCTTGGCAGCTTCATCTTTCCAGGTCGAAGACAGGGCCTCGGACTTGACTTCCTTTTTACCGGCGACTGCCACGGCACCCGGTGCACCCGGCTTGACGGCGCCCGGCACCACGGCCGGTTTATGCAGGGTTCCCTTGGCGACGGTCTTGACGTCCACGTGGGGCACCAGCACGCGCTTGGGTGCTGACAGCATGGCCCGAATGCCTGCGGCTTCAGCTTCAGCCCTGCTGCGACGCTCTTGCAAGTCCTGGGCTTTGGCGGCATCCGCCTGGAATTCTGCGGTGGCCTTGGCTTTGCTAGCCACAAGCACAGCCGCCGCCTTGGCCGCTTTAGCAGCCTGTTCTGCCGCCGCTGTCTCAGCGAGTCTGGATGCCGCTTCGTCGGTTGCAGGCTGGGCGACCGCTTTGGCTTTTGCCGTGGCGGGCTTGACCTTTTTGGCCGCCTCAGCCGCTTGGGCGGCAGCGTGGGCAATTTGCGCTGCGGCCTCGCGCTCCAGCTCGAGCGCCGCTTCTTTGGCATCCTGCTCTTCACGCAGACGGCGTTTTTCCGCCAATTCTTCTTCCTGGCGGCGCAGCAACTCGGCGTGGCGGCTGGCTTCTTCTTCGCGGCGAATCAACTCGCTGTCATCGATCACTGGCGCAGGTGGTGGTGGCGCAGCAGCAACTTCGGGCTGAACCTCTTCGGCAGCCAGCTCGGAGCCATCCTCGCGCTTGACAAAGGTGCGTTTTTTACGAACTTCCACCTGGATGGTGCGGGCCCTGCCTGTGGCGTCGGCCTGCTTGATTTCGCTGGTGGACTTCTTCACCAGCGTGATTTTCTTGCGCTCAGCCGTGGCAGTGCCATGGCTGGCCTGCAGATAGCCGAGCAGCTTCTGCTTGTCCGCTTCGGACAGGTGATCGCTGTCCTGCGTTTTGGCAACGCCTGCGCTGGTCAATTGCTCGATCAGGGTGGCGGTGGATTTATTCAGTTCAGCTGCGAATTCAGCGACGGTAGTGGTACTGGACATATTTGGTTTTCCTGCTGGCCTCCATGATCATTGCTCTTGGGCCGTTGCAGGTGCAGCGGTATCGGCACCGTCATCGGTAAACCAATGGGCGCGTGCAGTCATGATCAGGGTTTTGGCTTCGTCCGTAGACTGGCCAGTGATATCTGTAAGTTCGTCAACAGCCAGATCAGCCAGATCGTCACGGGTATGGATACCCGCTTCGGTGAGTTTGGCGATCAGCTCGGGGGTAAGGCCTTCAACGTCACGCAGGTTCTGCGAAACACCTTCGGCATTTTCTTCTTTGGCAATTTCCATCGTCAGAAGAGCGTCTTTGGCGCGGGTACGCAGCTCATTGACGGTGTCTTCATCAAACGACTCGATCTCGAGCATTTCCTGCAGCGGCACATAGGCCACTTCCTCCAGGCTGGTAAAGCCTTCGGAGATCAGGATGTCGGCAATTTCCTCGTCCACATCAAGCTTTTCCATGAACAGCTTGCGGCTGGTGTCGGTCTCGGACGCCTGTTTCTCTGCGGATTCGTTGGCGTCCATGATGTTGATCTTCCAGCCGGTCAGCTCGGAAGCCAGACGCACATTCTGGCCGCCGCGGCCGATAGCAATGGCGAGATTTTCCTCGTCCACCACCACATCCATGGCGTGACGCTCTTCGTCCACCACGATCGAAGACACGTTGGCCGGAGCCAGTGCACCAATCACGAACTGAGCCGGGTCTTCGCTCCACAGCACAATGTCCACACGCTCGCCAGCAAGCTCGTTGGTTACGCCATTGACACGGGTGCCGCGAACGCCAACGCAGGTGCCGATAGGGTCAACGCGCTTGTCATGCGACAGCACGGCAATCTTGGCACGCGAGCCGGGGTCACGGGCACAGGATTTGATTTCCAGCAAGCCCTGCTCAATCTCGGGAACTTCCTGGCGGAACAGTTCAATCATGTACTCTGGCGCGGTGCGCGACAGGATGATGGGTGCGCCGCGCAATGTGGTATCGACTTCCATGATCATGGCGCGGACGCGGTCACCGGAGCGCAGGTTTTCCTTCGGAATCATGTCGCCGCGACGCAGGCGGCCTTCGACGCGGCCGGACTCGACAATCAGGTCACCCTTGTCCATGCGTTTGACGGTGCCGACAAAAATCTTGTCACCGCGCGACATGAAGTCGTTGAGCAGCATTTCCCGCTCGGCGTCCCGGATTTTTTGCAAAATGACCTGCTTGGCCGCTTGCGCGCCAATGCGGCCAATCGGCAGGCTTTCAATCGGCTTTTCGATGTAGTCGCCCTCTTCGATGTCGGGGATTTGGTCGCGCGCGTCGCTCACCAGCTCTTCGGCGTCCGGGTTTTGCAGGCCGGCTTCGTCGGGAACGACCAGCCAGCGGCGGAAAGTTTCGTAATTTCCGCTGTCACGATCCACCGCAACACGGATGTCCACCTCGCCCGGAAACACCTTCTTGGTGGCCGACGCAAGTGCAAGCTCGACGGCGCCAAAGACGACGTCACGCTCAACATTTTTCTCACGCGATATGGCATCAACCAACATCAACAGTTCGCGATTCATTTCACAAGCCTGCCTTTCTTAATTATTTCTCTGTAGCTATATCTGTAACCGGGGCGATTTTTGGCTTGCGCCCCTTGAAATCAACCACAGGCGCCAAACGCGCCTGCTGAATTTCGTCCCGGGTAAACCTGAGCGCCTGCAGCGGTGCGGGAACCCTCTTTATACTCACCTTCTGACCTGGCTTGGCAACGGGTTCATCGCGCCACACAATCTGCCAGCCGGGTATGCCGTCACTGATCTCAGCGCGCTCCAGCGTACCGCGAAATTTCTTGCGGTTGGCCGAGACGGCCGAACCAGCGCTTGCGACCACGCCAATCGGTGCCTTGAGGGTGATATCAACCAACTCACCGGCAAAACGCTCAAAATCTTTTTCATTGCGCAAGGGCCTGTCAATACCAGGGGAACTGACTTCCAGCCGCACATAATCGGCACCCTCAACTTCCAGCACAAACTGCAATTGGCGCGTTACCTTTTCGCAGTCTTCCGCATTGATGAACTGTTCGGCCCCGGGGACGTAAGGCATGTCAATCGTGACACGCAGCAAACCACCACTGGTCCGCTCGATTTCTACGAGTTCGTAACCCAGTCCCGTAACAGTTTGCTCAATCGTCTCTTGTAAGGCCATTCAGTCTTTTTTAACCAGTCTCTAAAAACAAACGCCCAAAAAAAATGGGCGGTGGAAACCCGCCCATTTGGTCGTGAAGGACATATTGTAACGCGTCAACCCCTTCGACGCAAACAATTTCCTGACTGAATTGACTAAAAACGGCTGGATGCCAAATTTATCCAGTCGTAAATTGTGTTACCTGATATGAATCCCGCGCAAAAAGGTTAAACCTGCGACACCAACACCCGGGTGTAAGGGTGATGCGGCGCATCCAGCACCTCAAGGGCAGTGCCGGATTCGACCACCTCACCATCTTTCATCACCATCACTTCATGGGCCATGGCGCGAATCACGTCAACATCATGGGTGATTAACAGATAGCTCAAACCACGCTCACGCTGCAAGCGCTGCAAAAGCGCCAGCACCTGCTTCTGGATGGTCACATCCAGTGCGCTGGTCGGCTCGTCGAGCACCAGCAGGCTGGGATTGATGATGAGTGCGCGCGCAATCGCCAGCCGCTGGCGCTGGCCACCGGAAAACTCATGCGGATAGCGCTGCAGCAAGCCCGGAAACTGGGTTTCGTCCATTCCCACGTCCGCCAGTGATAGCAAGGCGCGCTGCCGCCTTTGCGCCGGACCCAATAAGGGCTCATGCACCAGCAAACCCTCCTCCACAATCGCCGCAACCGTCATACGGGGCGACAGCGAGGAAAATGGGTCCTGGAATACCACCTGGACCGCGCGCCGAATGGCCTTGTTACGGGCCGCTTGGCTGCTCCAGGATTGGCCAGAGGCCTGCAATTGCCCGGAAAAAGGAAGCAGCCCCAGGCAGGCCAGAGCCAGGGTGGATTTGCCGGAGCCCGATTCACCGACGACCCCCAGCGTCTTGCCGGCCGGAATGGCGAACGTGGCGTCTTTGACGGCGACAAATTCGCCGCTTTTGAACCAGCCCCTGAAGCCGGGAATGGCCACCGGGTAGGCGACGCGCACATGGTGGGCCTGCATGACAGGCGCGGAACCCGCTGCGGCCGGCGCAGCAACGGCAACATCACGCACCGGTCTGCTGTCAATGAGCTTGCGGGTATAGGGGTGCTGCGGTTGGGCGAACACGTCCGCCACCAGCCCCTGCTCCACAATATGGCCATTTTCCATCACCGCAACGCGGTCGGCGAAGCGGCGCACCAGGTTGAGGTCGTGCGTGATCATGAGCACGGCCATGCCGTTTCGGCGCTGCAAATCGCTGAGCAA
>DASUIO010000162.1:0-9271 GCA_036279755.1 Polaromonas sp.
CGCGCACAGCTCGGCACGCTCGACATCAATGCGCTGGCTGCCGCCGATGCATTGCTGGCGCTGGCCGGTCACCGGCGTCAGCAGGTCTGGCAGGCCGCAGCCATCAAACCGGCGCCGCTGCTGTTAAAAGCGGTGCCCACGAAGGAAGCCGCGCTGGCCTTGCCCGAAACGCCCGAGGGCGAAAACATCCTGTTTGATTACCAGTCCACCGGCCTGACACTGCGCCGTCATCCGCTGGCCTTGCTGAGGCAGCGTCTGGCTAAAAAGGGGCTGCTCAGCGCCAGCGAGTTGAATGCGCTGCCCGATGGCCGGCAGGTCGCCGCTTGCGGCATCGTCACGGTGCGCCAGCAGCCGCAAACCGCCAAAGGCACTGTCTTTATCACTCTTGAAGACGAAACCGGCCCGGTCAACGTGATTGTGTGGAAGTCACTGCGCGAGACGCAGCGCGCCGAAGTGTTGCATGCCCGACTGCTGGCGGTTTATGGCGTCTGGCAGCGTAGTGAAGATGTTGACAGAAAAGGCTATGGCGCAGTCCGCAATTTGGTGGCGCACCGGCTGGAAGACCTCACGCCGCTGCTCGGGCGGCTGGGCCCAGCTAGTCGCGATTTTCATTAAATCCCCGAGGGAAAAGTCTCCGGCGCCTCGCCGGTGCTCCAGACTTCGCCCTTGTCCAGCGGTTCCAGTGCGCTGGTTTCGTCGATGTGGATCACCGCGTCGAACTGCTTGGCCAGGTGAGTGTAGAAGTAGTGGCTCTGGCGCTCGGTCTCGGGCCGGTAGATGACGCCGATGGCGCGCTGCAGCCGCTGCGCCGCAACGATCGTACGCAGCGCCGGATTGTCGCGCAAAGCCAGCATAAAGCGCTCAGTCCCGGTCTGGTGGAAGACCTCCTCCCAGCTGCCAGGCAGGCCATCACGCACGCGCTTGCGCTGCGGCGGATCGTCCCAGTCCGACGCTGCCGTGACCCAGCCGTGGTGCGTGCTGAAGCCCACCAGCACCGCATCGCTGGCGTAGCGGTCGCGCACAAGCTGGCCCACATTCCATTCGCCCCTTTCGCTCATCTCGGTGGCCCCGGCATCGCCCAGGTGCGAGTTGTGCGCCCACACGGCAATGCGTGGCGGCGTGCCGCCTGCGCCCAGATGGCGGTCCAGCGCCTGCAGCGTCTCCACCATGTGGCTGTCGCGCAGGTTCCATGAGGACACGCGCGCGTGAAACATGGTGCGGTAGTACTCCTCGGCATTGCGCACCAGGCGCGCATTTTGCTGGGCGTAAAAGGCCTCGTCGCGCTCCATCCCGGGGGTAGATGGCATTTCGCCGGCGCGGCGGGTCATCTCGCGCAACTGCTGCACCACTTCATCTTCGCAACTGGGGCCCAGGCCAAAGCTGGCGGCGTAGCCGTAGGCCTGGCTGTCTTCGGCGGCATGGTCGAAGCAGGTATAGCGCGAGCGCGCCCGGCCTGCGGCCTCGGAGTCAATCCGGTCAAGGTAGGTCAGCACCTCCTGTATGGAGGTGAACAGGCTGTACAGATCCAGGCCATAAAAGCCCACTTGGCTTTCGGGGCTGCGGCCGGTGTTGTAGTCGCGCAGCCATTCGACGAAATCACGCACCTCGGTGTTGCGCCACATCCAGGCCGGAAAGCGCTTGAAACCCGACAGGGCGGCTGCAGCATTGGGATCGCCGGGCAGGCCGCGCACATAGCAATTAACGCGCCAGGCGTCGGGCCAGTCGGCTTCCACAGCGACGGCGGTGAAGCCTTTTTCGGTGATCAGGCGCCGCGTGATGGCGGCGCGCTCGCGGTAAAACTCGCGCGTGCCGTGCGAGGCCTCGCCCAGCAGGGCAAAGCGTGCAGGCCCGATCAGCTGGAGCAGGTTGTCGTAGTCGTGCGCGCTGCCGGTCAGCGGCTGCAGATGGCGCTGCAAGCCTTCCAGTAGTGGGCTTTTTGCGCGCTGGGCTGGCGCTGGCTGCGTGCTCATGGGGTAATCTCCCTTCTCATCCTTTTTTTCTTTAGCCGCTTTTGACAGCGCATGCTCGCGGCGGGCTTCGTCAAGCAGCGTGCGCACTTCGTCGTCGCTGGCCTGCGGAAATTTCTCGTACCACAGGCCGACAGCGCGAAACGGTTGCGGTGTTGCAACGCAGACCACTTCGTCCACTTCATCCCGCAGCGCCTGGCAAGTTTCCTCGGCGCCCACTGGCACGGCTACTACCAGATGCGCCGGGTGCTGCTGGCGAATGGCCAGCACCGCCGCACGCATACTCGCGCCGGTCGCCAGCCCGTCATCCACCACGATCACGGTGCGGCCACTGAGGCTGATTGCCGGGCGCTGGCTGCGGTAGAGCTGCTCGCGCCGCACCAATTCGGCCTCTTCGCGGGCGATGACTGCGGCCACTGCCTCGGGTGGAACCGTGAGGCCGGGCAGCGGCGTCATCACACGCACGCCGCCGCTGGCAATCGCCCCCATGGCGTATTCTTCATGGCCGGGAAGGCCGAGCTTGCGCACCACGAAAACGTCCAGCGGTGCTTCCAGCGCGCGTGCCACTTCAAAGCCTACGGCCACGCCGCCGCGCGGCAGGGCAAGCACGAGCAGGTTGGGGCTGCCACGAAATTGCGCCAGTTTTTCAGCCAGCACGCGCCCGGCATGGTGGCGGTCTTCATACGGCAACGGCACGTCGGTCATGATGAGTGCTCCCTGTGTTTCCTGTTCTCCCTGTGCGCCAGGTGGGCAGTGAACCAGCCGGCGGCCAGTTCGGCCACTTGTTCCAGCGTGCCACGTTCCTCGAACAGGTGTGTGGCGCCAGGGACGATGACCAGACGCTTGTCGCATTGCAGATGCGCAAAGGCCTGTTCGTTGAGCTTGATCACCTCGTGGTCGTCGCCGCCCACGATGAGCAGCGTGGGCGCCGAGACGGCCGCCAGCGCCACCGGCCCGGCCAAGTCCGGTCGACCACCGCGCGACACCACGGCGGCGATGCGATCACCCAGCCGGGCCGCGGCGATGATCGCTGCTGCGCTGCCGGTACTCGCACCGAAGTAACCGATGGCCGCATGCTGCAAGTCCGGTTGCGACATCGCCCAACTGGTGGCATCTTGCATGCGGCCGGTGAGCAATGCAATGTTGAAGCGGTGCTCGCGGGTGTGTAAATCGACCTCTTCTTCCTGCGCTGTGAGCAAGTCGAACAGCAAGGTGGCAATGCCCGCCTGCTGCAGCTTTTGCGCGACCTGGCGGTTGCGGGCGCTGTGCCGACCACTGCCACTGCCATGCGCAAACAGCACCAAGCCGCTGAAGTCGTCAGGCAAGGTCAGGTCGCCATAGAGCCAGACATCGCCGCAGGCAATGCGGACTTCACGGGCCAAGGGCGTTTGTGTCGGATTGTTCATGGGGAAGTCTCCAGCAAATGCTTCAGCTTAGGCAAAGCCAGGACGGCGCGCCATCAGACTTTTCCCATTTCTTCGTAGGAACGCCGAAGCCCGGCAAAGTGGCCGCTAGTTTTAAGAAAAATCGGCCATTTGCCCAAGCTGTACGGGCGCTAGCAGCTATCAGAATAAAAGCGCTCCGGCATCCCAAAACCAGCTGTGTGAATGTCCGGGCCACGGCTACCGTGCCCGTCCATCGTGGGCACGGTGTTCGCGCACACCAAACCGTCATTGCCGGTCTGGTTTTTGGCGATCTATCTCATGACGCAAAGCAAGAACGCGCCGCCAGCCCGAGCGGCGAGGCTGGCAACGCCCAAGCCGCCCCTAAAGCGACAGGCAATTGGCTACAAAATCCGCATCCTTGTCGCCCCGGCCGGATAGATTGACCAGGATGGTTTGCTCGGGCGACATGGTTTCGGCGATTTTCATGGCGTAGGCCACCGCATGTGCGCTTTCCAGCGCTGGGATGATGCCCTCGGTGCGCGACAGTGTCATGAAGGCATCCAGGCATTCCTGGTCGTCAATGGCCTCGTATTGCACGCGGCCAATGTCTTTCAGGTAGCAATGCTGCGGGCCGACGCCGGGGTAATCCAGCCCCGAGGCAATCGAATACACCGGCAGCGGGTTGCCCTGTTCATCTTGTAGCGTGTAGCAGGAAAAGCCATGAATCTCGCCTTTGCTGCCCAGCGTGAGCGTGGCGGCATGGTCCGGAGTATCCAGCCCTTTTCCGGCCGGCTCGACGCCGACCAGCTGCACCGCCTCATCCGGCAGGAATTCGGTAAAGATCCCCATCGCATTGGAGCCGCCGCCGACGCAGGCCACCACCATGTCCGGCAATTTATTTTCCCGCGCCAGAAACTGGGCACGCGCTTCGCGCCCGATGATGCTCTGGAAATCGCGCACCATTTTCGGGAACGGATGCGGCCCCACGACGGAGCCGATGGCATACAGGAAGTTGACCGGGTCTCTCATGTATTCCTCGAACGCGCTGTCCACCGCGTCCTTCAGGGTTCGGGTGCCGCGCGAAACCGGCACCAGCTTGCAACCCAGAATTTTCATCTTGGTGACGTTCGGATGCTCTTTCTCGATATCGACTTCACCCATGTGGATTTCGCAGTCGATCCCGACCAGCGCGCAGGCCGAGGCCAGCGCCACGCCGTGCTGACCGGCACCAGTCTCCGCCAGCACCTTGATTTTCCCCATGTGCTTGGCCAGCAGCGCCTCGCCCAGGCAATGGTTGATTTTGTGGGCGCCGGTATGGTTCAGGTCTTCCCGCTTCAGGAAGATGCGGGCGCCGCCTTGCCGCGCCGACAGCCGCTGCGCATGAAATATCGGGCTGGGGCGGCCGACGTAATTCGCGTACAGATCACTCAATTCATCCTGGAACGCGGCCGTCTTGCGCACCTCTTCATAGGCATCGTTGATGCCGTCCATGATGACTTTCAGTTCTGGCGGAATGAGCTGCCCGCCATATTCGCCAAAGTAGCCCTGGTTGTCCGGCATTTCCAAAAACTCTCTTTGCATGTTTTTTCCTGTCAGTGAACAAAAAACGTTTGTAAACACATGGTAGGCGGGTTCAAGCCAGTTTTTTGACCAGCACCTGGCTTTTGCGGTCCCAGTTGTACTTGCGTTTGCGGGCTTCGGGCAGCCACTCCGGGTCAACCTGCACAAAGCCGCGCTTGATGAACCAGTGCATGGTGCGCGTGGTCAGTACAAAAATGCTTTGCAGGCCAGCGGCGCGGGCGCGCTGCTCGATGCGTTTAAGGATTTTTTCGCCATCGCCCTGGCTCTGGCTTTGCGGCGACACCGTGAGGGCCGCCATTTCACCGGTTTTGCCTTCCGGGTACGGATACAGCGCCGCGCAGGCGAAGATCACACCGTCGTGCTCGACGATGGTGTAGTGGTCGGCGTCGCGTTCGATCTCGGTGCGGCTGCGTTTGACCAGCGTGCCGTCCTTTTCAAAGGGCTCAATCAGTTGCAGGATGCCTCCCACGTCGTCGGCCGTGGCTTCGCGCAGGTTTTCCAGCTTTTCGTCCACCACCATGGTGCCTATGCCGTCGTGCACGTAAATTTCCAGCAGCAGCGAGCCGTCGATGGCGAACGGAATGATGTGGCTGCGCTCTACGCCTGCCTTGCAGGCCTTGACGCAGTGCTGAAGGTAAAACGCAGTGTCGGTCGGGCCCTCGCCGGGTGCGAGAGTGGCCAGCAGTTGCTCGGCGGCGGCCAGCGGCAACTCGGTGTCGATCGGGTTGTTGTCGCCCTCGGCTTCGAGCGGTTTGACGCGGATGCCCGGGATTTCGGTGATGAAGATCAGCTTGTCAGCCTGCAGCGCAATAGCCACGCTGGTCGCCACTTCCTCCATGGTCAGGTTGAAGGCCTCGCCAGTCGGGGAAAAACCAAAGGGTGACAGCAGCACCATGGCACCAAAGTCCAGCACGCGGCCGATGGCGCCGGTATCGACCTTGCGCACCATGCCGGAGTGTTTGAAATCCACGCCGTCCAGAATGCCCACCGGACGCGCGGTGATGAAGTTGCCGGAAATGACACGCACTGTGGAGCCGGCCATGGGCGTATTGGGCAGGCCCTGGCTGAAGGCCGCCTCAATTTCGTAGCGCAACTGGCCGGCGGCTTCCTGGGCGCTGTCCAGCGCCACTTCGTCGGTGATGCGCATGCCGTGTGAGTATTTGGCCGCATGCCCCTTGGCCTTGAGCTGTTCGTTGACCTGCGGGCGAAAACCGTGCACCAGCACGATCTTCACGCCCATGCTCTGGATCAGCGCCAGATCCTGCGCAATGTGTGGCAGCTTGCCTGCGGCAATGGCTTCGCCGCAGACGCCCACCACAAAAGTCTGGTTGCGGAATTTGTGAATATAGGGCGCCACCGAGCGGAACCAGGGGACAAAGGTGAAATTGAAGACGGCAGACATGGGCGCGCTTTCGGGTTCTGGTGGCCAATGGGTAAAAGCAGCCGGGTGAAAAACAGGGCCAGGGAGGGTCCCAAGGCTGTTCCCCCGGCAAAATGGAAAAATTGGAGCCAGTGTAAGGGAGGAAACCAAGGCCCCGCAGGCTCCGGCGACAACAAGAACGCCGATAATCAGCAACTTTGACTGCTGATTCCTCATTGTCCCCTCTGGCCATCACCTTTCCCGATTCGCTACCTGTTTCCGGTAAACGCGACGACATCACCGCTGCGCTCGCCGCGCACCAGGTCATCATCGTCTGCGGTGAAACCGGCTCGGGCAAAACCACGCAACTGCCCAAAATCGCGCTGGCGATGGGGCGCGGCAAGCTCAATTACCCCGCCGGCCAGGGCAAGCTGATCGGCCACACCCAGCCGCGCCGCATTGCCGCCTCCAGTGTCGCCAAGCGGATTGCCGAAGAGCTGAAAACACCGCTGGGCGACGTAGTCGGCTACAAGGTGCGCTTTCAGGACCGGCTGAGCAGGGATGCCTCTGTCAAGCTGATGACCGACGGCATTTTGCTGGCCGAAACGCAGACTGACCCGCTGCTCAGGGCCTACGACACGATCATCATTGACGAGGCGCATGAGCGCAGCCTCAACATCGACTTTCTGCTGGGCTACTTGCGCCAGCTGCTGCCGCGCAGGCCCGACCTGAAAGTGGTCATTACCTCGGCCACGATTGACGCACAGCGCTTTGCCGACTATTTTTCCTCGGCCAAAGGTCCGGCACCGGTCATCATGGTGTCTGGCCGGATGTTTCCGGTGGAGCAGCGCTGGCGGCCTTATGAAGAGTCGCGTGATTACGATTTGAACAATGCCATTGCGGATGCGGTGGATGAGCTCTGGCTCAGCCCGCACAGCGCGGGCGACATTCTGATTTTTCTGCCCGGTGAACGAGAAATTCGCGAAGCCGCGGACCATTTGCGCAAGCATCTGGCGCATCAGCCACTGAACCGCAATGCCGAAGTGCTTCCGCTGTTTGCCCGCCTGAGCCAGGCCGAACAGGACCGGATTTTTGACAGCCACAGCGGGCGGCGCATTGTGCTGGCCACCAACGTGGCCGAAACCTCGCTCACCGTGCCGGGCATCCGCTATGTGATCGATGCCGGTACGGCGCGCGTGAAGCGCTACAGCTTTCGCAACAAGGTTGAGCAGCTGATGGTGGAGCCTGTTAGCCAAGCGGCAGCCAACCAGCGCGCCGGGCGCTGCGGCCGCGTGGCCGACGGCATTTGCATACGTCTGTATGACGAGCAGGACTTTTTGGGTAGGCCCCGCTTTACCGACCCGGAAATTTTGCGCAGTTCGCTGGCCTCGGTGATTTTGCGCATGAAGGCGCTGCACCTCGGCACCATCGAAGACTTTGCCTTCATCGAGCCACCGCAGCGCCGCGCCATTGCCGACGGCTACCAGCTGCTGGCCGAACTCGGCGCGGTCGACGATGACAACGAACTGACGCCGGTGGGCCGCACGCTGGCCAAGCTGCCGCTGGACCCGCGCGTCGGCCGCATGATTCTGGAGGCCAAGGACAGGCAGGCACTGGACGAAGTGCTGGTGATTGCCAGCGCGCTCAGCGTGCAGGACGTGCGCGACCGTCCCATGGACAAGCAGGCGCAGGCCGATCAGGCCCATGCCAAATTCGACGATGAAAAGAGTGAGTTCAGCGGTTATTTGAGGTTGTGGAAGTGGCTGGGCGACAGCCGCGGCGGCCATGGCGCGGAGCACAAACTCAGCAACCGCCAATACGAAAGCCTGCTGCGCGAAAACTTCGTCAACATCCGCCGCGTGCGCGAATGGCGCGACATCCATTCGCAACTCCATACCGTGGTGGGCGAGCAGGGCTGGCATCTCAATGAGCGGCCCGCCAGCTACGAGCAGTTGCACTTGTCGATGTTGTGCGGCCTGCTGGGTAATATTGGTTGCAAAAGCGACGAGGAAGACTGGTACCTGGGCGCGCGCGGCATCAAGTTTTACCGCCACCCTGGCGCCAAGCTCAGCAAGAAGCCGGGCCGCTGGATTGTGGTGGCGGAGCTGGTCGAAACCACGCGCCTGTTTGGCCGCGGCATTGCCAACATCGAGCCGCAATGGATAGAGCAGGTGGCTGGCCACCTTTTAAACAAGCAGTTGCTCGACCCGCACTGGGAGAAGAAGGCCGCGCAGGTGACGGCACTGGAGCGAGCCACGCTCTACGGTCTGGTGGTTTACAACGGCAGGCGGGTCAATTTTGGCCGGGTGGACCCGGTCACTGCACGGGAGATCTTCATTCGCGAAGCGCTGGTGGCCGGCAACTGGGACACCAAACTGCCGTTTCTGGCCGCCAACCTGAAGCTGATCGAACAGGTGCAGGATCTGGAGCACAAAGCACGGCGGCAGGACGTGCTGGTCGATGAAGAACTGATTTACGCCTTTTACGACCAGCAGTTGCCGGCCGATATATGCACCGGCGCCAGCTGCGAGCGCTGGTACAAGGACGAAATCAAAAGGCAGCCGAAGTTGCTGCTATTGACGCGCGATGAGCTGATGCGCCATGAAGCCGCAGGCATCACCACGCAGGCCTTTCCAAGAACTCTGCGGCTGGGCGGCGTGGACTGCATGACGACTTATCTGCACGAGCCCGGTGATGCCAAAGACGGCGTGACGGTGGAGGTACCGCTGTTTGCCCTGAACCAGGTGAATGAGGAGCGCTGCGAGTGGCTGGTGCCCGGCATGCTGAAAGACAAAATTCAGGCGCTGATTAAAACCCTGCACCAGCGCCCGCGCTCACGCCTGGTGCCGCTGCCCGATACCGCGACCCGCATGGCCGAACAACTGAATCAGCCACAGCTGTTTGGCAGCGGCTCACTGACAGACGCGGTGCTGAAGTGGGTGCGTGATGCCACGTCGCTTGACATCAAGCGCGCCGAC
>DASUIO010000163.1:0-4207 GCA_036279755.1 Polaromonas sp.
CTGCTGCCCCTCAACCAGGACCTTGACAGTGCCGTCAGGCAACTTCAGCAGCTGAAGGATCGTGGCCACACAGCCGACTTCGAACATGTCCTCAACGGAGGGCTCGTCCTTGGCGGCGGCTTTCTGAGCCACAAGCATGATGCGGCGTTCAGCCTCCATGGCCGACTCCAGCGCCTTGATGCTCTTGGGGCGGCCCACGAACAGCGGAATCACCATGTGCGGAAAGACCACCACATCCCGCAGCGGCAACAGCGGAAGATCGATGGGGGTGGAAGGCAGTGAAGTTTGTCCAGACATATAAACCTTAATCGTAAAATGCGGTGACCAGTTTGATGGTCAGACGGAACACCATTAATCCAAAAGTGGGGGGCAGGAGCTGCTTTTCAAGCGTTCCTGCCCAGCCCCCTCTAGCGTTCAGGCTTTCTTGGCAGTTTCGCGATACACCAGCAGTGGTGCCTTGTTTTCTTCAATCGTGGACTCATCGACCACCACTTTGCCGACATTGCCGGCACTGGGCAGGTCAAACATGGTGTCAATCAGCGATTGCTCCAGAATGGAGCGCAAGCCGCGTGCACCCGTTTTACGGGCCAAGGCCTTGCGGGCGATCGCTTTCAGTGCCGAAGGCCGAATCTCCAGATCCACGCCCTCCATGGAAAGCAGTTTGGTGAACTGCTTGACCACGGCATTTTTCGGTTCCGTCAGAATTTGAACGAGCGCCTCTTCACTGAGTTCGGCCAGGGTGGCGATCACCGGCATGCGGCCCACCAACTCGGGGATCAGACCGAACTTGATCAGGTCTTCGGGTTCGACTTCCTTGAACGCATCCGTCAGAGTACGCGCTTTCTTGCTTTTGACGGTAGCGCCAAACCCGATGCCAGAAGCCTCGGTACGGTTCTCAATGACTTTCTCCAACCCGGAGAAAGCACCGCCGCAGATGAAGAGAATATTGGTGGTGTCGACCTGCAGGAAATCCTGGTTTGGGTGCTTGCGGCCGCCTTGCGGTGGCACTGACGCCATCGTGCCTTCAATCAGCTTGAGCAGCGCCTGTTGCACCCCTTCGCCAGACACGTCACGGGTAATCGATGGGTTGTCAGATTTACGGGAAATCTTGTCGATCTCATCGATATAGACAATCCCTTGCTGGGCCCGCTCGACTTCGTAGTTGCAGCTTTGCAGCAATTTCTGGATGATATTTTCAACGTCTTCACCCACATACCCGGCTTCCGTCAGCGTGGTGGCATCAGCCATGACAAAAGGCACGTTGAGTGTGCGAGCCAGCGTTTGAGCCAGCAAAGTCTTGCCGGAGCCGGTGGGGCCAATCAGCAAAATATTGCTTTTGGTCAACTCTACATCGTCTTTCTTGGCCTCTTTCTGGTGACGCAGGCGTTTGTAGTGGTTGTACACGGCAACGGCCAGCGTTCGCTTTGCGGGTTCCTGACCGATCACATAGCCGTCCAGCGTCGCCTTGATTTCCGCCGGTGTCGGCAAATCACTGCGCGTCTCGCCGACATCTGCGCCAGCGGGCAGTTCGTCACGAATGATCTCGTTGCAAAGATCTATGCACTCATCGCAGATAAAGACCGATGGGCCAGCGATTAGTTTTTTAACTTCGTGCTGACTTTTACCGCAGAAGGAGCAGTACAAAGTCTTTTCACTGGAGGAGCCTTTTTTCTCGGCCATTTGTGGGGATGCCTTTAAGGTGCCGTGGGGAACTGTTATCTAATGATAACCAATAAAAAAAGGCGCCTCTGTTACAGAAAACGCCATTGTTGCCGTGCAACCTGAAGTTTTTTTAGCTTAGGGGCGCTTGGAGATGACCTGATCAACCACACCATATTCCTTGGCGTCTTCGGCAAACATGAAATAGTCGCGCTCGGTGTCGCGTTCAATTTTTTCGATCGTCTGGCCCGTGTTGGCTGCCAGGATACGGTTGAGCTGGTCACGCGTTTTCAGAATGTCGCGGGCGTGAATTTCGATGTCCGTTGCCTGGCCCTGCGCGCCGCCCGAAGGCTGGTGAATCATCACTCGCGAATTAGGTAGCGTAAAGCGCTTGCCTTTGGCACCTGCGGACAGCAAAAACGCGCCCATGCTGGCCGCCATACCCACGCAGAGGGTGGATACATCCGGCTTGATGAACTGCATCGTGTCGTAAATCGCCATGCCAGCCGTCACGGAGCCACCGGGAGAGTTGATGTAGAAGGAAATATCCTTGTCAGGATTCTCACTTTCCAGGAACAGCAGCTGCGCCACCACCAGATTGGCCGTCTGGTCATTGACCGGGCCGACCAGGAAAATGACACGCTCTTTGAGCAAGCGCGAATAAATGTCGTAAGAGCGTTCGCCCCGGCCGGATTGTTCGATCACCATGGGCACCATGCCCAGGCCTTGCGTATCCTGGCTACCTGCTTGCGGGTTGCCGTAGGCCCCGCCGTAAATATTGTTTCGGACCATCATGCTTTCTCCAGAGATGTTTGTACTGTAACTAAAACGATTTGAGGCCTGTACCGCAAAGCACAAGCCCCAAATTCAGGAGAAGCTACGAACGATCAGTTCTGCCCCATCAACTCGTCGAACGAAATGGCTTTGTCTATGACTTTGGCCTTGCCCAGAACAAACTCGGTCACGTTGTTCTCAATGACAACGGCTTCCACTTCAGCCATGCGCTGGTTGTCACCCAGGTACCAGCGAACCACGTCTTGTGGTTTTTCGTAGCTGGCAGCCAGCTCTTCAATATGTGCCTTCAGTTGCTCAGGTTTGACTTGCAGACCGTTGGTGCGTACCAGTTCAGCCACCACCAGACCCAGACGTACACGCTTTTCAGCTTGCGGGCGGAAAATGTCATCAGGAATCGGCGCCTTGTCGGCGTCCTTGATACCGCGCTGCTTCAGGTCGGCCCTGGCGCCTTCAATCATGCGGTCCACTTCGGCCTGCACGCTTGATTTTGGCAAATCGAGCTCGGCGTTGGCGACCAAGGCATCCATCACGGCGTTCTTGTTGCGGGCCAACAAGCGGAATTTAACTTCGCGCTCCAGGTTTTTCTTGATGTCGGCACGCAGGCCTTCGACCGTCGCATCGGCAATTCCCAGCGACTTGGCCAGCGCCTCGTTGACTTCAGGCAGGTGCGCTGCTTCGATTTTCTTGACCGTCACCAGGAAATCCGCCTGTTTGCCGGCCACTTCCTTGCCGTGGTAGTCAGCAGGAAAGTTCAGCGGGAAAGTTTTGCTTTCACCGCTTTTCATGCCGCGCACGGCATCTTCAAATTCCTTGAGCATCTGGCCTTCGCCGATCAAAAACTGGAAACCTTCGGCTTTACCGCCGGCGAAGGTTTCGCCGTCGATCTTGCCTTCGAAGTCGATGGTGGCACGGTCGCCGTCCTGCGCTGGCGCATCAGCGGCGCGCTGGGCGAAGGTGCGGCGCTGCTTGCGCAGGATATCGATGGTCTTGTCGATGGCGGCATCGCTGACTTCAGCACTGACCTTTTCAATTTCAGCACCCGCCAGATCGGCGATCTTGACTTCAGGATAGACCTCGAAAACAGCATCAAAAACCAGCTCGCCCTCTGGCGCACCTTCCTTTTCGCTGATGCTGGGCTGGCCGGCAACGCGCAATTTGGCTTCATTGGCGGCAGCGGCAAACGCTTCCCCGACCTTGTCATTCATGACTTCGTAATGCACCGAGTAGCCATAACGCTGGGCCACCACGCTCATGGGAACTTTTCCGGGACGGAAACCGTCCATTTTCACCGTGCGGGCCAGACGCTTCAGGCGGGCATCGACTTCCGACTGGATGGTATTGACGGGCAGCGTCAGCGTCAATTTGCGCTCGAGCTTTTCAAGGGTTTCAACAGTCACGGCCATGATGGTTTCCTAAAATCAAAAAATATTCAAAACAGGGCTTGCACCTGACATGCTGCGGCGATGCCGCAACACCTGATGGCTTGAGAGCGACACTTGCCGCCCGTAAAGCCTCAGGGTTGGTGCGCGGGGGGGGACTCGAACCCCCACATCCTTGCGGACGTCAGGACCTAAACCTGGTGCGTCTACCAATTTCGCCACCCGCGCGCCTGAAAAAAACAACGGGAATCCGAACAAATTCAGAATTCCCGCCTGGAATCGGTCAACTTTTCATTTTAGCCTGTATCGGCGATGATTTTCCCAGGGCACGTTTTTGCCGGGCGGATTCATGCGGATACCAGCGGGTCGTCCAC